>DAHVZZ010000591.1:0-1915 GCA_027323785.1 Acidobacterium sp.
CCTTCCTTCAGATACGCCTCCAGTGCCTCCACCGCCGCCCGTCCCAGCGGCACAATCCGTTCCTTATCGCCCTTGCCGCGCACCAGCGCCCGCCCCGCCTCCAGTGAAAGGTCCGCCACATGCAGCCCCGTCAATTCGGACACCCGCAGCCCCGACGCATACAGCAGCTCCAGAATCGCCCGATCCCGCAGCGCCACCGCGTCCGCCTGCGCAGCCTCCGCCGCCGTCCCCGCCCGCTCCAGCATCTCCGCCACTTCGCTCGCCGCCAGCGACTTCGGCAGCACCTTCCACGTCTTCGGCGAATCCAGATTCAGCGTCGGATCGCGCCGCACCCGCTCGTCCAGCAGCAGCCACTTATAAAATCCGCGCAGACACGAAAGCTTCCGCGCCGCCGACCGCGCCTCCACGCCATGCCTCGACAGGTGCTCCAGAAAACCGCTCACCTGCGCCTGCTCGGCATCCATCAGCAGCCCCGGCTCCAGGTACTCCGCAAACTGCAGCAGATCCCGCTCATACGCCGCGCACGAAAGCGGCCGCAGCCCCTTCTCCACCCGCAGGTAGACCATGTACTCCTGAATCAAATCGGAGTTCCGCGTCGCTTCGGAATGGCTCGTCGCCGTCACCCCCTCGATTATCGAAGAATCAGCCCCAGCCCATCAGTATCCATCCAGATTCCCTCTCTTTCCCAATGGAGGCCTCTCGCGTAGAGAGGTCGCACAGGCATCAGGACAGGCAGAAGCATCGGTTGACCTACCCCAAAAACGGGGCGGGCCAAAGCTCAGATTTTGACTTTCGAGAAAGGACAGAGGGACAATGATCGGCATGGGCGAGGACCGGGAGCCTCAGCTTAAGGAGAATGTTATGACTTCATGTTATGAAGGCCCCCATGATACTTGCGGCTATCACAACCAGCCTTTGATCGAGCAGAGACGTCCCACCCAGATCCACAACCAGCCAGATAGGGTATTGCTGGTTTGCCCGGTAACTGGTGCGCCGATCAAAGTTCGTATTTGAATGAGGCGACCGGCCCCGAGGGGTTGCGGCGAAGGTTGGCCCTTCGCCGCCCTCTTCTGCTTAGCCCGGCACCGCAGCTGTGGGGGTGCCTCGGCTGAAGGGTTTCTTTTCCCGCCTATTGCGCGGCCACCCACGACGTCAGCTTCGGCCCCTGCGCCGACCTCAGCTGCACACAGTCGTCGATCTCATTCTTTGCCCGCTGCAGCGAACGGCTCGACGCCGGTACCGGATGCGTCTGGAAGAAGCTCACCATCTGCGCCTTCATGTCCTCGCTGCAGAACGCGCCGGTGCTGCCTACCAGGTACGCGCCCATCCACTTGGTCAGCTGCTTCTGCACCGCGCCCCAGTTATTCTGGATGAAGCTCCATGCCACCTGCCGCGTCTGCGCCTGCTCCAGCGGCCTCATCAGCTGGAAGATCGCATCCTGGTTCCGCACCTTTCCGGAAACCGCGTATTCCAGCGCTCTCCGCTCCAGCTCCGGATTCCGGAAGTACGACAACAGGCCCAGTGCGAACTCCTGCATCTGCGGATTATTCGCCGTCTCGTAGATATGCTGCAGCTGATCGAAGTACGCCGCGTCTCCGTGGATCGCCGCGATCGCCGCCGCCAGGTGTGCCAGGTTCGTATCCACCGACCATGGATCGTTGAAGTACTCCGTCGCCAGCTTCTTCGACTCCGCAATCACCTCCTGATCGTTCCCAACCGATCCCAGCAGTCCAAACAGCGTCGCCCGCATCTGCTTCGTATTCGGCGAATCCTTCGGCGAGGGCGGCCCCAGCCGCTTCCATGCCGGCTTGAACGTCGACCGCACCCATGCAGCCAGCGCCTCATGCTCCTGCGGCGTCGTCGCGATCTCCTCGTCGATGGCGGCAAGCGGTCCAACCGCCTCCGCGATCACCGC
>DAHVZZ010000592.1:0-2638 GCA_027323785.1 Acidobacterium sp.
TGATCGATGCGTTCGGTCTGGCGCTGGGCTTGTTCCTCAGCGGCGCGGCGCTGGGTGACATCGAAAACGACGCCGGAGGCGCGGACGGGATTGCCGTGTTCGTCGCAAATGAACCGGGCCCGGGAATGGACCCAGATCCAGCGGCCGTCTGCGCGGCTGATGCGGAATTCGCATTCGTAGGGCTGATGCTCGGATTTGGCGGTTTCAAAGGCGAGGGTGCGCCGCCGGTCGTCTTCAGGGTGGACGCGGGCGGCGAATTCGGCGAAGGAGGGCGGAGTGTTTCGGTCGTCGAAACCGAGAAGGGGATAGCAGGCGGCGCTCCAGGTGAGCTGGCCGGAGAGGAAATCGCGCTCCCAGAAGCCCATGCCGGCGGCTTCCGCGGCGAGGGCGAGGCGCTGCTCGCTGGCGGTGGCGAGTTGCTCGGCGCGGCGGAGGGGAGTGATGTCGGTAACGATGACGATTACGCCGCGGACAGAACCGGAGGAGTCGATGTCGGGCGTATAGGAGACGCGAATTCCGCGTTCCCCGGAGGCATTGTGAACACTGAAGTCGAAATTTCTGGGGGCGCCTCCGAGCGCGGCGCGCAGTTCCGGTTCGACGGCGCGGAGGTAGTCTTCGCCACATAATTCCGGAAGCAAATCGGTGTAATGGCGATTGATGCAGGCACCGCGGGGAATTCCAAAGCGAACCTCGTAGGCGCGGCTCATGCAGCGGTACACGCCTGAGGAGTCGATGTAGGCCATGAAAGCGGGTACGACTTCCAATAGTTCAGGCGGCAGACAAGGGACGGCCTTTAACCAATCTTCCACAGTGCGGGTCGCCTCAATCTGGTTTCAGGAACAGGTTGTACTTTTGTACAGGAAAAATGCCTGGATGCGCATACAACTTTCGCTAATCGGGAAGAACCTGGAAGGCACTGTGCCAGGCGTATTGCGATGGCGGCGAGGAAACCCCGAGAAGTCATGGACCTACCGGAAAATTACTGGCGAAGGCGTGCGAGGCGGCCGGCGAGAAGCTCGCTGAGGGCTTCCTGGAGGTCGGAGTCGAGTTTGCGGCCGTCGGAGGTGAGGTAGAAGACATCGATGGCGGAATCGCCTTCGGTATCGATGAGGGCGACTTCGATGTTGCAGTTGCAGGCGGTGAAGGCGAGGGCGATTTCGCGGAGCAGGCCGGGGGTGTCCTGGGTGACGATCTGGAGCAGGGTGCTGTGCGAGGAGGCGGCGTTGTCGAAGTCGATGCGGGTATCGATGTGGACGCGCGGGCGGGGCGGCTTGTGGCTGCGGGAGCTGAGCAGCTCGTCCACGGAGACGCGGCGGGAGAGCGTGTCGCGCAGGCTGGAGAGGAAGCGGGAGACTTCAGAGTGGTTGAGCTCGAGGGTGCGGTAGGAGTCGGTGAACTGGAAGGTGTCAACGACGAGGCCGCCGGCATTGGAGAAGGCGTCGGCTTTGACGATGTTCATGCCCCAGGCGGAGAGGACGCCGGCGACATCGGCGAAGAGGCGGGGGCGGTCGAAGGTGACGACGGTGATCTGATTGAGCTGGCGGACGGTGCGGAAGATGAGCTGGACAGGCTCTTCGGAGAGGGCCTGCGACATGCGGAAGTGGGCGGCGATCTGTTCCGGTGCGCGGGTGGAGAGGTAGCGCTGGGGAAAGCCTTCGAGGAATCCGCGGAGGCTTTCAAGGGAGGCGGAGGCGGTTGGCTCTGAGCCGGTCTGGAGCAGGGCGAGGATGCGGCTGAGGAGCGCGGGATCGGCGGAGGCGTGGTAACGGGTTTCGTCGACGCTGCGGTCGAGGAAGTTGGAGGCGCTCATGTAGAGCTGCCAGAGGCTCTCGGCCTTCCACGGGGTGAGGGCTTCCGGGGAGACGGCGCGGATATCCGCGTAGGTCATCACGGTGAGCATCTTGAGCTGGGGCTGGGTGGCGATTTTTTCAGCGAAGGCGCGAATGGTTTCGGCGTCGAAGATGTCGCGGCGCATGGCCTTGGACATTTCGAGGTGGTTGCGGATGACGCGGCGGACGGTATCGCGCTCTTCAGGGTCGAGCTCAAGGCGGGAGAAGAGGCTTTCGCAGAGCTCGACGCTGGCGATGGCATGGCTGCCGTTGCGGCGGGCCTTGCCGGTGTCGTGCATGAGGAGGGCGAGCAGGAAGAGGTCGAGGCGGTCGATTTCCGGGAGCAGGGTGGCGAGGCGTTTTTCCCAGTCGTACTGCGGCTGGCGGAGCTTGTGGACATTGTCGATGACGTGGAAGGTGTGTTCGTCGACCGTGTAGCGGTGCCAGGTGTCGCGAATGACGAGGGACTCGATGCCGTGGAATTCGGGAATGAGCAACTCAAGGATGCCGAGAGCGTGCATGGTGCGCAGGGCATGGGCGGCCCAGGGGCCGAGGAGGACTTCGCGGAGGTTGTTCCAGAGGAAGGGGCCTTCGGGCATCTGGACAGCGAGGATGGGGAGGGCCTCGGAGATGCGATCCTCAGCGACGAAGCTGAGGCGATAGCCATGCCTGGCCATGAGGGCAAAGATGAGGAGGATGCTGTCGGCGTCGCTGACGGAGCCGTCGGCGGCGAGGTCGAGGCGTCCGTCTTCAAGGAAGAAATCGGTGCCGGCGATGGGGGAGCGTTTGCGGCGGAACTGCTTGTAGAA
>DAHVZZ010000285.1:0-11680 GCA_027323785.1 Acidobacterium sp.
CAGCACGCGGTACAGCTGTTCCGCGATCTTGCTTCTGTGCACGGGCTGCCCGCCGAATACCAGACGTGGGTGGAGGCCGCGGCCATGCTGCGCGACATCGGGAAGTTTCTGAACCACCAGGGCTACCATCGGCACGCGCAGTACATCATTGCCAACTCCGAGCTTTACGGCTTCACGCCGCACCAGCGGCTGATTGTCTCGGCGATTGCCCGTTATTTGGGGAAGAGCCGGCCGGCTCCGGAGGGGCGGACGATGCGGCAGGTTCCTCCGGAGGATTACGAACACGTCCGGCGGGCGGTGGTGCTGTTGCGGCTGGCGGCGGCGCTGAACCAGGATCGGGTCAGCGATGTTCTGAGGATGCGGGTGCGGGTCTATCCGAAGCGAGTATTGCTGGAACTGCTGCCGGGCCGGACGGGCGCGGAACTGGAACTGTGGTCGCTGCGCAAGGAAGCCGATTATTTCCGCGAGGTCTTCGGACGGGATCTTTTTGTCGCTCTGGAGTAGGCGCCGCGGAGGATCCGGGGATCGACGAGCCAGTGGAGGGTTCCGGGGAGCCGGGTGCAGTCGACGCGCGCGATGGCGCCTTTGCGCAGGCGGAGGCTCATGCGTGTGGAAGGCGCGATCAGCGAGCCGAGGAGCAGAGGGATATTGGGATTGTGGCCGACCACGAGGACGTTATCGAATTTTTCGAGGCCGCGAATGAGCTCCTGAAACTTGTGCACGCCGGCCTCGGGCGAAAGCGCCTCAGAGACGACGACCGGGTTATCGTAGCCGGTTTCGTTGCCCACGAGCGAGGCGGTTTGCATGGCGCGCTTGAGGGGGCTGGAGACGACGCGGTCGAACTGCACGTTGAGGCGGTTGAGGAAGGCGCCGACGAGCAGACACTGCTGCTTGCCTTCCTTGTCGAGAGGGCGCTTCGCGTCCACAACAGGATTGGCACGACGGGTTCCCGCACTCGCATGGCGAAGAACATAAAGATTCATGATGGCGCTGCCGAAAGTACCCCTAGAGAGGCCCGTTGAGGGTCTGTATTAACGCGATTGTAACAATCGCTTCGCGCCCCGAATGTTAATTCTGCTGGGCCGGCGCCAGGGAAGATTGCAAAAACCGGGGTCCGCAAAGTTCGGTCAGGTCAGGGGCCGGGATGGCGGCGGAGGTCCGGGATAAGGCTCGGGGTCCGGCTCCGGGGGAGGGCCGGGGGCGGGCACCGGTTCGGGAACATCGGGGAGCTGCGGGGTTGGTTCCGGCCCGGGGTCGATCGCCGGCAGGGACGCGGCCCGCGCGGGATTCAGAATCTCGTCCCGCATCGCGCTCATCGCTTCATTTGTTTTTTCGAGGATTTCGGGAGCCGTTACAAAATTCGGATCCATCAGAGTAGCCATTTATTGTGGGATTGGTCGTGGTGCGCCGCCGGTTGTCCGCGGCCGGGCGTGCAAGGGGAGAGATCCGGCGGGTCGAGACGCCGCCATTCGAAGATAAAGATCTGTCAAAAATGAAAGCGGTAGCGGAGCTGGCCGTAAATCTCGCGCGGGGCGTTGTAGTGAAAACCGCCGAAGGTGAGGCTGTTATCGAGCAGCACGCGGGTGTTGGCGACGTTGGTGGCATCGATACTGGCGTCCCAGCGATCGCCGAGCTTTTTGCCGAGCGATACGGACGCTGTTGTGTGCCCGGGAAGATAGGCGCCGTGGTAGGGCGATGGGGGATCGGGATAGCCATTTGAGAAGCCCGATCCATAGTAGACGTTGAAGGCTGCCCACGCCTGGTGGGGCAGCTGGCTGTCGAAGCCGACGTTGAGAGTATTGCGCTGGTCGTGATCGAGCGGCGTGTATCCGGGGGGCACCGCGCATGCCGCTGAGCCCGGCGGATAGCAGATCAGTCCTCCGGTAATGGGGCCGCGCTGCTGCGCGAGCTGATTGGAATAAGCCAGGTGGGCCTGGCCGAAGCGCCACAGATGAGGCGAGCGCAGGGTCAGCTCCCATGCCTGAATGAGCGCTCCCTGAATGGTGACGGGGATGAAGATGCTGGATTCGCCGACGTTGCTGTGATCGAGGAAGTCCCTGGCTCGGGTCTCAAAGGTGTCCGCATCCAGCAGCCAGCCGCGCCATGGAATCTGGATTCCGAACTGGTGTTCCTCGTCGCGTTCGCCACGCAGGGGAACAAAGCTGGTATCCGTGCCGCGCGCATACGCCAGCGCCGGACCGGTGAGGCTGGTGAGCGGCGGCGGCTGATAGAAGCGCCCGTAGAAGCCGCGCAGTACCCATCCGAGCTTCGGAATGGTGATGGCGATCCCGGTTCTCGGAGCAACTTCATCTTCCGCGATCTCACCCTGAAAGTGCGACTGGCGGAGGCCCGCGATGAGCGCCAGCCAGTGGGTGGGCCGGAAGTTATCTTCGACGAAGGACTCCTGCAAGCCCGCCGTTACCAGCGAATTCTGCGTGAAATTCGGGGCGCTGCCATCATTGAAGACGGCTCCGAAGAGATCGTTCTCATGCTGGACGTAGCCATAAATGCCGGCCCTGAGCGAGTTGTGCCGGACGGTTGTGGAAAAGTACGCCTGCAGGCCCGCGTACTGTCCGGTTTGCCTCGCCGTGGTCGCTGTTGGAAAGTCGCGGGGCGAAGGCTTGTATCTGGCGGTGTTGTCGTGGCAGAAGGGCGAGAGCTCCAACATCGTGGAAGAGCTGAAAGTATGGACCCAGGAGAAGATGGCGAATCCGTCGGTCTCCCGCTGGGCATCGCGGAGTCCCGATGAGTTGTAGAGCTGGTTCTCCCAGTCGCGTGGATTGGGATCGTAGGGAATCTGGTAGTCGTCGGAGCGCAACTGGCCGACGAGGCGCAGCTGATCGTGCGGAGTGGGGTTGTCGATGAGGGAAGTGAAGCCGCCGTATCCGTTCTCCGCGTCGTGGATGGTCTGCTCTGTTGGGGTCATCAGACCATAGCCGCTGCGGTTGCCGTTGGCGGCGATATACCATGCGAACTTCTCAGAATGATTTCCGAAGCTCAGCTGATCGTCGGTCTGGCCGAAGCTGCCGCCAGTCATGACCAGGCTGCCCTCGCGGTTCATCTCGAAGCCGGTCCGGGGGATGACGTCGAACATTCCATAGGTGCGGTCACCGAGGTCGGCGCTGTAGCTCCCGCGATCGATCTCCACGGTATCGATGTCTCTGGGATCGATTTGGGGTCCGATATTGCCGCCGATGTTGGTGTTCGGAAGCGGCACGCCGTCGATCATCCAGCTCACCTGATGGCCGCCGCGCATGTGCAGCATGTCGTGCGCCATGTACGCGCCGGGCGTGTAGTCGGTGATCATGGCCAGGGAGTTGGTGCGATCCGCGCCGGGTGTCTGCTGAATGTCCTGGCGACTGACCATGGTTGTCGGGGTCGCGGAGTCCGGATTTGCCATATCCTGCTGCGCGTGGACGACGGTCGTCTGATGGACAGACGCTACTTCCAGAGGAAAGTGCAGAACGGCGGTTCCGGCTGAGGTTACGGCGATGGTCTGCCGCATGGTGTCGAAGCCCTGGCTGGAAACGGTAATGACATACACGCCAGCCGGCACCGCGGGGATGGAAAAGTAACCGAATGCGTTACTGGTGGCGTGGAAGGACAAAGCGGAGTGGGCGGCACGGAGTGCGATGTGCGCTCCGGCAATGGGGCGGTGCTGCGGATCGTGCACGATGCCCCGGATCTGGCCGAGCACCGAGGCGCGGAGACACGAAGGCAGGAGCAGGCTCGCCAGCACGAGCGCCCACGCAAACTTATGCGGCATACGGGAGATTCCCACCTCTCAGCATAATGAATCATGGCCGCAGAGGATGGAGGCGTGCCGTCCCGATCGTACGCTTTCGTCACCTGGCGAGGCTGTTTGCGCGAGGCTGTGGAGCAGTGAGCAACAGGGGAGTGCGCCGATGCAGGGCTATCGTCCGAGATAGCCCTGCTGCATTAACGGATAAACGTCTTTCCGAAACGCCTTCAGGCTGAGCTGCTGGAAGTCAGATTCTTGGGCGCCTTTGCTGGGAACAAAGATCAGCTTGTACTGGTGGTTGAGCAGGTTGGTGATCTTGTCGAAAGATTTTTCCGCCTTGTCGTGCTTGCCCTCGACCATGTATCCGCCGGTCTCGGAACAGATGTGTTCGAGGGTCTGTTTGCCATTCGCATATTGCCTGGCGGGGTGCTCCGCGGGGCGTGGCTGCTGGCCTCCGGTATTGCCGCCGGGGTAGCCGCCACCGCCTGGATAGCCTCCGCCGCGCGGGTAGCCGCCTGGATAGCCGCCACCGCCGGGATAGCCGCCGCCCGGATAACCACCAGGCATTCGTCCGGGGAATCCGCCGCCGAGCGGTCCGCGCCGATCCCGTCCCATGTTGTGCTTCTTTCGCTGCTGCTGGCCTCTGAAGTAGATGGCGAAGACGGCGGTGTTGGAATCCTGGGCGGCCCGAATGGCCTTCTGCATGGAAACCTTACTGCCGCGGTCGATTCCGTCGCCCACGACGATCAGGACATGCTGCCCGGAGACCTTCTTCATTACTTCCTTCGAGGCCAGATAGATGGCGTCGTAGAGTCTTGCCCCGCCTTCGCTGGGCGCCAAATGCGGTGGGGTGTTTTTGCTGCCCTTGCCTTTGCTTTGGTCGCCAAACTGGCGTTGTCCGAGCTGGTTGACGGCGTCATGCAGGGTGTTGACCTTTGCGGTGGGATTCGAGAGCAGGTCAACCTCATGGGCATAGTCGACGACGAAGATTTTGTCCTGGGTGCCGGAGAGGGTGTGGTCGACAAAGTAGACGCCGGCCAGCCGTTCGTCGCCCAGTTCAGCCTCCTGGCTGGACGTTGTCTGGACCACGAGCCCGAAGGATTTGGGAGCGGGTGTGGCCGGCGAAACAGGAGTGAACGATTCGATTTTCTGCTTTCCGCCATTGTCTGTGAGGATGAGGTCGGAGGCCTGGAGGTTCTTCACCGGCCGGCCGTGTCCATCCACGACTGTTACAGGCAGGGTGATGGAGCCCATGGACTGAGCGCCTGCCTGAAAAGGAAGGAGAACAGACAGCGCCGCCAAAGCGGCAGTGGCCATGGACAGGCGGAAGGGAATCGAAGCATTCATTGTTTTGACTCGCGAGGCCCTGAGATTACCGGTTAGACGGCGGAAGGGAGGTGGAGGTTTAACGCGGGAGGCAACCTGTGTAGATACGGCCGCGAGGCTTCTTACGCCGGAGGATAGTCCAATCCGATGAAGGGAGCAACGGACTGCTGGGTCTGGGTGCGCTGGGGCCGTGCCGGTGTTGGCGTGTTGAGAAAAACGTGGACGCGGACGGAGGAGGTCGCGTACCCGGGTTGCGGGCCTTATACAGTGGTTTCAGCCCGGATTTATAGTGGGTTTCAGGCCGAGGTGATGCGAGTTCTCCAGCACGCGATTGTCCGGGCCGGCAGCGGCGGATCTGCACGTCTCCGCGCGACGCCGGCATTTGTCTGGCTGCTGAGTACGTTGCTGGCGGCGCTGCCTGTTGCGCCTCTGCAGGCGCAGTCCAGGGCTGCATCGGCCGCGTCCAACGCGTGCGCGGGGCGGCCGATTCCGCAGTTCGTTGACGTAACGCAGAAGGCGGGGATTCATTTCGTTCATACATCGGCGCCGAACAAGCGCTATATTCCCGATTCGATGGGCGGCGGGGTGATCCTGATCGACTACAACCGGGATGGGTGGCCGGATATCTATTTTACGAATGGGCCGACGGTGAATATGGCCCTGCACGGCAAGAAAGTTTACGGGGCGCTCTACCGCAACAACGGTAACGGCACCTTCACCAACGTTACGGCGGGATCGGGGCTGACGCATTCCTGCATCGCCATGGGCGGAGCGGTGGGAGATTACAACAACGACGGGTGGCCCGATCTCTACATCACCTGCCTGGGCCATAGCATTCTGTATCGCAACAACGGCAACGGGACGTTTACGGACGTGACGAAGAAGGCGGGGGTTGGCGCACCGGGGTTCGCCACGGGGGCGGCGTTTGGGGATTACGACAACGATGGGTACGTGGATCTGATGGTGACGCATTATGTCGGATTCAACCTCAAAGATCTGCCCAAATTCGGGAGTGCGCCGACGTGCCGGTACATGGGTATTGCGGTCCAGTGCGGTCCCCGGGGACTGCCCGGGACGAGCGATACGCTGTTTCACAACAACGGCAACGGGACATTCACGGACGTTTCGAAGCAGGCGGGGATCAGCGGCCCGCACCACTACTACGGGCTGGGGGTGGTGTGGGCGGATTTCAATAACACAGGCCGTCAGGATATCTATGTCGGTAACGATTCCACGCCGAATTATCTGTTCAAGAACCTCGGCAACGGAAAATTCAAGGAGATAGGTTTCGACTCCGGCACGGCGTTTAGCGAGGACGGGTCCGAGCAGGCATCGATGGGTGTTGCGGTGGGCGATTATCTGCACACGGGGCGCCCGTCGATTTTCGTGACCAACTTCGAGAACGAGAATGACGATCTGTACCGGAATGACGGCAACTGGGATTTCACTGAGGTTTCCTGGCCGGCTGGAGTTGCCGGACCTTCGATACCTCTGCTCCAGTGGGGCGATGCATTTGCCGATGTGGATAACGATGGATGGCTGGATCTGGTGGCGGTCAGCGGGCACGTCTATCCGCAGGTGCATAACTATCTTCAGCCGAAGATGCTGCTGATGAATGAGGGCAACGGCAAGTTCTGCAACGCGAGCGACGAGGCCGGAACGGCGCTGATGGAGAAGCAGGCCTCGCGGGGACTTGCGGTGGGCGATCTGTTCAATAACGGATGGCTGGATCTGGTGGTGGAGAACATCGACGGAAAGCCGATGATCCTGCGCAATCTGGGCGTGCCTGGCCGCCACTGGGTGAGCTTTGAGCTGCAGGGGACGAAGAGTAACCGTCTGGCGATTGGCGCGCGGGTACAGATTCGCGCCGGCGGCATGACGCAGACCTCCTGGGTGCAGAGTGGTGGAAGCTACTTGTCACAGAACGATCTGCGGGTGCACTTCGGACTGGGCACCGCGACGAAAATCGACAGTGTGGTGATTCACTGGCCGTCCGGCGAGGTGGAGCGGATGAAGAATCTGGCGGCGGACCACTTCTATTCGGTGCTGGAGGGGACAGGCATCGTGCCGGCTTCGCGAATTCGTCCAGGGAAGCCGAAGCCCTGAGCAGGCTGATGCTCTTTCCCGGGGCGATCAGCGGGCAGTGACTTCCAGGTGGCTGCGGTGAACGCCTGGATAACGGATATAGCCCAGTCCAACGCGCATGTGGTGATTGATGGCGTTGGGGATGGTGATGGCCAGGCACATTCCGAGGAAGGCATGAGCCACGGCAATCGGGTACAGGTTTCTGTAGCGCAGATAGAGGATGCAGGAAAGGGCGGCCCAGAGCGTCGCGGCCGGAGCCAGGATGGGGTTGGGAATGTGCGCCGCCCCAAACATAGCCGCTGAGAGCGCCACGGCCATCGAGCGACGCATCCCCAGTCGCAGGAGCCGCAACAGTACGAAGACCTGCAGGATGAACTGCTGCATCAGCGCCCAGATGGCGTATTCTCCGACATGTGCCAGGACGGGCAGGGGGCCATAGAGCGCGTGCAGACTGCCGGCCCAGTGAGCCAGTCCAATGCCGAGGGAGAAGAGAGCTGCTGCGGCCGCCGCCACCCAGAGGGAAGGCAGGAGGCCTCGCAGGCCGAGGCCGCTGGGCTTTGTCTGCTTCCAGCGGCGAATGGACGTCACCGCGATCCACAGGAAGGCGGTCCAGTACAGGAATCTTTGTGCCGGATTCGGCGTCCAGATGACCGCCAGGATGAGAACGTATCCGATCGCCAACTCGGCAATATCAACGCTCCGGGATCGATTTGTGGGAAGCATCTGGTCGAATGCAGGCAATGACGATTGTTGGACGTGGACGAAGGCCTCTCTGTGAGAGATGACGATTGGCACAGACACGATGGCCGCTCCTGAGGGAGCGGCCATCGTGTCTGTAAAGGTTGTTCAGGTTTTACTGGAGCAGGGTGCCGTTTTCCGGCTCGGCCCTGGCTTCTTCCGGCGGGATGACCACGGCGGCTGCCACTTTGTCGCCTTCTTCGATGTTTAGCAGCTTCACGCCCTGGGTGGAGCGTCCGGCCGCGCGCACGGTGGTGGTGTCGATGCGGATGATTTTGCCGTACTGGCTGATCAGGATCAGTTCCGAGGTTTCATCGACGAGCTGAATGCCGACGACCTTGCCGTTGCGCGAGGTGGTTTTGACGTTAATGACGCCTTTGCCGCCGCGGGTCTGGAGCCGGTACTCCTCGACGGTGGTGCGCTTGCCAAAGCCGTTTTCGGTGATGCTGAGGATGAGAGCCATTTCGCCGTTTTTGGGCTTGGGTGTGACCGCGAGACCCACTACCCAGTCGTGCTTGCCGAGGTCGATGCCGCGGACTCCATGCGCGGGACGCCCCATGGATCGCACGTCTTCTTCGCCGAACCGGATGGCCATGCCGTCATGCGTCGCCAGGAAAATGTTCTGGTTGCCGTCCGTCAACTGTGCGCCGATGAGCTCGTCGTCGTCGTCAATGCCGATGGCGATAATGCCGCGCGCCATCACATTGCTGAAGTCCCGGAGAGGCGTTTTCTTGACTGTGCCATTGCGAGTGGCAAAGAAGATGTACTTTCCGTCCTCTTCGAGATTCCGCAGGGCCAGAATAGTCCGGACGGTTTCGCCTGGCTGGAGGCTGAGAAGGCTGGCGATGGATTTGCCCTTGCCGGCAGCACCCACGTCGGGGATCTCGTAGACCTTCAACCAGTAGACCCGGCCTTTGTTGGTAAAGCAGAGCAGGTAGGCGTGGGTCGAATCGACGATGAGCTGGGAGACGAAATCTTCTTCCCGCGTCTTCATTCCGGTACGGCCGGTTCCGCCGCGGCGCTGCTGGCGGTAGGTGGAGATGGGCGTGCGCTTGAGGTAGCCCTGGTGGGAGACGGTGACGGCGACATGCTCGTCGGCGATCAGGTCTTCCAGTTGCAGCTCCGCGGTCTCGTCCACGATCTGGGTACGGCGGGCGTCGCCGTAGTCCTTGCGAACCGCTTCGAGCTCCTTCACGATCACCTGGCGCAGCTTTTTTTCAGAGGCCAGGATCGATTCGTACTCGGCGATGTTGTCGCGGACTTCGCGCAGCTCGTTCAGCAGTTCGTCGATGGAGAGCTGGGTGAGGCGGTAGAGCTGGAGTTCGAGGATGGCGTCGATCTGGCGGTAGCTCAGCGTGAGCGTTGCCGCCACCAGGGTGTCAGCATCAATCCCGTACTTCGCCGGATCCAGGTTGACGCCTGCCAGCGCCTCGTCGCGCACGGTGATGGTTCGACCAGAGAAGAACCGGAAGAGGTTTTCTCTGGCGTCGGCCCGGGAAGAGGATCCGCGGATGATCCGGATGACGTTATCCAGGTGGTCGAGGGCGATCTGATAGCCAAGCAGGATATGCTCGCGTTCGCGGGCCTTGCGGAGGAGGTAAGCCGTTCGCCGCCGCACGACATCGGCGCGGTGGTCGATGAATACGCGGATGGCCTCATCGAGGGGCAGTTCCCGCGGCTGGCCATTCACGACCGCGAGGAAGATCATCGAGAAGCTTTCCTGCATCTGGGTGTGCTTGTAGAGCTGGTTGAGGACGATCTGCGCCTCGGAGCCCCGCTTGAGCTCAATGACAATGCGCATGCCGTCGCGATCGCTCTCGTCGCGTACATCGCCGATGTCGTCGATGATCTTGTTGTTGACCAGCTCGGCGATGCGCTTGATCAGCGTGTTCTTGTTGACCTGATAGGGAATCTCGCTGACGATAATTGCCTGCCGTCCGCCGGTGATGTTCTCGGTCGCGCACTTTGCGCGCATCAGGAATCGTCCGCGGCCGGTTTTGTAGGCCTGGGCAATGCCGCTGCGCCCATAGAGGAAGCCGCCGGTAGGGAAGTCGGGTCCCTGTACGTGCCTGAGCACGTCGGCGAGGCCGGCGTGGGGGTTGTTCACCATCTCGATGGCCGCGTCCACGACTTCGGTGAGGTTGTGTGGAGGGATGTTGGTGGCCATGCCGACCGCGATGCCATTGGCGCCGTTCACGATGAGGTTGGGATAGCGCGTGGGAAGCACGGCTGGTTCCAGGGTGGACTCGTCGTAGTTCGGCACGAAGTCCACGGTTTCCATCTCGATGTCGGCGAGCAGATCGTTGCTCATCCGGACCAGGCGGCACTCGGTGTAACGCATGGCCGCGGGGGGATCGCCGTCGACGGAGCCGAAATTTCCCTGGCCGTCCACGAGGGGATAGCGCATGCTGAAGGGCTGCGCCATTCGCACGAGCGCGTCATAAATGGCGGAGTCGCCGTGCGGATGGTAGACGCCCATGGCCTGTCCGACGACCTTGGCGCACTTGGTGTACTTCTTGTTGTGCTGCAGGCCCATTTCATGCATGGTGTACAGGATTCGCCGGTGCACGGGCTTGAGGCCGTCGCGCGCATCGGGCAGGGCACGGCCGATGATGACCGACATCGAATAGTCGAGATACGAGCGCCGCATCTCCTCTTCAATGTTGATAGGGACGAGGTTGGCGGCACCGGGGCCATCGCCGGAGTTTCCGCCCAGGGGGAGTTGAGGATTTTGTTCGTCTGCCATAGGTGTATACGGGCCGAGGGTCACGCCAAGGTCGTGGGCCGGAAGCAGGTACCGGAATGACGGACCGAAGACTTATCTCTATGATACCGTAAGGGTTAACTCCGCACAACCCCGTTTACATCCATGGAATCAGCAGCTTGGCCCTCTTGTTGCTAAGGGGCTGGGATGGCGGCCGATGGGAGGGGCCGATTCACGCGAAGCGTCGCTCCAGGCGAAGCAGAAGATAGCCGCTGATGGCGAAGAATGCTCCGAGTCCGGCGCAGACGACCGGGACGAGCCACAACTCCCAGAAGCGGTCCAGTTTTGCTGAAGAGGGATGGCTGCGGATGTAGAGGACAGGCACGTGCTCGCCGACGGTGAATTCCGGGGGCGAGGTGCGATAGCTGGACATCAGAACATGGGTATGGCCCTGATCGTCCCTGAAGCTGAAGCGGGGAGTGTAGGTTATGCCGGCTTGCTCGGGATCGGTGAAGGGAACCAGAGCGACGATGGTTCCGCGGGCGGAGGCGCTTCTATAGAGCCAGACGGACTGGTAGACGGTAAAGCTGCCGCCAGCCAGGAGGGCCAGGACTCCACACACCAGCCACGCCCGGGTGAACATCCGGAGCCCGATTCTCAATAAATCCGTCCATCGGAGCTGGGGCATATATGGAAGATACACTGGGTGGCCGGGATACCTGGGCACTGCGGGTCCACAGGCAGCACCAGGGGCTTTATAGTGAAGCGAAGGCTCATTCCATGCCCAATCTTCCAGCGCCGCCAGCCACGCCCGGCCCCGCCGCCGTCCTGATCTATAACGACTGGTATCCGGCGATGCGCAGCGATGTTCTGCGCGGCAAAAAGCTCTCCACGACGCTGCTGCTCGGCATTCCGCTGGTTTTGGGACGGCGGGAGGACGGCCGCCTTTTTGCGATGCGAGACAGCTGTCCGCACCGCGGGATTCCGCTTTCCTGCGGATGGTTCGACGGCCAGGCGCTGACGTGCAAGTATCACGGCTGGGCGTTCGAGCCGGTCTCCGGCCAATGCATGGAGATTCCTTCGCT
>DAHVZZ010000011.1:0-9954 GCA_027323785.1 Acidobacterium sp.
CCACCACGGCCACCACCACTGACACCGACGTGATGGTCAGGTTGTAGTAAAGCTTGCGAATCGGCTTCACATACGCCCAGCCGTAAGCGCCCAGCATCAGCACATTATCCGTTGTATCGACCAGCGACATCCCCGCGGCGAAGAGCACCGGAAAGACCAGAATGGACGCCAGCGACAGCCCTCGCGAGGCCTCCGCTGCCGAAATCCCCAGCAGCCCGATCTCCGTGGCCGTATCGAAGCCCAGCCCAAACAGTAACCCCAGCGGATACATGTGCCAGCTCCGGCGGATCATGCCGAAGACGGGCCGAAAGATGCGCGCGAGAAATCCGCGGCCGGAGAGCAGCAGGTCCAGGTCCTCGTCCACATACGGCTCGCCGCGCCGCACGCGCGTGAAGGTGCGATAGACCGACACCAGCACCACGATGTTCACGAAGGCAATGGCCAGCAGGAACATCGAGGAAACCAGCGTCCCAATCGGGCCTCCGATGCTGCGCAGCTGGTTGAAATGGTGCTGCAGCCCGAGCGCCGCCGCGGCAATCAGCAGCGATCCCACCACCACCACGGTCGAATGGCCCAGCGAGAACATCAGGCCGACTCCGACCGGGCGCTTGCCCTCCTGCATCAGCTTGCGAGTCACGTTGTCGATGGCGGCGATGTGGTCGGCGTCCACCGCATGGCGCAAGCCGAAGCTGTACGCCAGAAACGCAGTCCCCAGCAGAACCGGGTAATGCCGGAACGCGGCGATGGCCCACAGCCACGCCGCCACATTGAAAAGGATGAGCAGCCCGTAGAGGCCCGCGACTTTGCCGCGAAGATTTCCCGCCCGGTCGCTGAACAGGTTGCCGAAAGCGGAAGTCATCGTGGGCGGGCTCGACTCTCGTGAACAGAAAATGTGGGGCTGAACAGGAAAGGAGAGAACAGCCTCGACATCCTGCTCCTGTCCCCAATCTTAGCCCGATGCTCTCACGCCTCTCCGGCTACGCCTGTGAGGCTGGTCACAGGCGTCCTCCGGGAGGTTCAGCCGGCTATTTCGGGTAGGACGGATCCATAATCGCGCAGCCTTCGCCGCCAAACGGCGTGTGCTCCGCCCGGATGTCCGTTCCGGTCTTCGGGAAGTCCAGCCACGGGCCGAACTGCGCGGCCGAGTACTGCGGCCATGCGGCCGGGCCGGTGGGCACATCGTTTTTGGCGAAGCTGGTCCAGTACAGGTCCAGATCCTGTCCGATCTGCAGATCCTCGGCCGTCGGCTGGGTCTTTCCCTGGAAGGCGTCGAACAGATAGAAAAGCTCCGAGGTATGGAACGCCGACTTCTGCCCCGGATCCGGCCGGTCGAAGCGGTAAACCCACGTCGGATATCCATGCTCGGCGTGCCAGTGGGCCAGCAGCCGGATCGCGCAGTGGAAGTCGTGATCCGTGGCGAAGCGCGCCGAGGGCGAGCCCAGCAGGGCGCTTGGCGTCTTCTGGTAATACGCCTGCAGGCGCGCGGCGGCCTTGTAGCCCAGAGTCTCCGCCATCACGTGGTGCAGCTCCGAAGGTGTCTGCCCGCCCGGAACAATCTCCCGCGCATTCGTGCCCAGCACCAGCGCCACGGGTGCTTCCTCGCCCGCCTGGTAGACGCGCCACGGCATCTCCGGCAGTACCCAGCCATCCACGCTGGCCCCGCGATAGCCCCACCAGTTCACCGGTGGCGGCTGGGGCGCGGCCTGCGAGGCAGCCAGCACGGCAGCCGTATTGTCGGCCCGCTGCACCGCCAGCGTCGGACCCAGCGCTTTGGATACCGGCGCCCAGGCGATTTCGGACTCCTGCTTCGTCGCCGTCGGCATCAGGCCCAGAACCTGCCCGCTCTCTTCCAGCGCCGCCCGGAACAGCCCCCGCGCCAGTGGAGACGTCAGCAGCAGCCCTGTATCCACCGCGCCCGCGGACTGGCCGAAGATCATCACCTTTTGCGGATTGCCCCCGAACCGGGCAATGTTCTTCTGGACCCATTGCAGGGCCGCAATCTGGTCGAGAATGCCATAGTCGCCCGAGGCATGGTGCGGCGATTCCTTGTCCAGCGCCGGCGTGCGGTAAAAGCCGAAGATGTCCACCCGGTATTCCACCGTCACCAGGACCACCCCATGTGTGACCAGCGGCTCGCCGTTCGAGAACCCGTCGCCCGCCAGGTTGGAGCCGCCGTGGATGTAGAACATCACCGGCAGATTGCGCGCATGGGCGGGTGCCCAGACATCGACATTGAGGCAGTCTTCGCTGCCATGCAGCACATCCCAGTGGTTCCAGCCTTCGTCCAGCTGCGCGCACGGATGCCCGTGATTGTCGGCGATGAACGTCCCCTTCCACGGCTTCGGCGGTTGCGGCGGACGCCACCTCAGATCCCCCACCGGCGGCTGCGCGTAGGGGATCCCCAGCCACGCGAAGACTCCCGGATGCGGCACGATGCCCTCCAGCGTTCCCTGGCCGATGGTCACGCGCGTCATCGGCGCGGGCTTGTATTTTGGAGCCGCTGCGAGCGCGGCCGGAACGATCAGCGCAAGGGCTAGAAGGGCGGGGATAACGCGGCGCGATGCATGCATGGGTTCGGCTTCCTTTGTACCGGGGGCTCCGGTCCTGCAGAATGAGCGGGCGCGTGGGTCGCGCGCTGAGGCAGCTTGATTCTAAGAAGGTTGCACTGTAGATCGCAACAGGGAAGCCGCGAAACCACTGGCGCGCGGCCCTCCGGGGCGCGATTTTATTGGGCAATTCAATTGCCGCGGGCGCTGAATCGCCTTATACTCGGGGCAAGCGGGAGCCGAAGGCTGTCCCCTTCGGATCTCCCGAAGCGAGGTGCGCCTTCCGCAGTCAGAGCGTTTCCCTGACGACTGAAGTCCCGCCATCCGGCGTAACGGCATGGCGTGCGGTGGTACGCGTGCTGCGAAGTACGGCGCGCATTCCACTCGACAGCATTACCACGGTTGTTTTCCCTTCCGACTGCCGCGTCTGCGAGCGTCCGCTCTCCGGTTTCTCCCTCCTGCCTGTCTGCGATTCCTGCTGGAACCATCTCCCCGCACAATCAGGTGTGCTCTGCGCCCGCTGCGGCGAGGCTTTGGATGCCGCCGCCACGGAACCAGATGCCCTCTGCCGCGTCTGCCGTGCCGCGCCCCCGCCCTTCCAGCAGGCCGTGGCCCATGGCCTCTATGACGCGGAGCTGCGTACGCTGCTCCACCTGCTCAAGTACGAACGCATGGAGGGCCTGGCCGGCCGGCTCGGAGCGCTGGCCGCCGAAGAAGTCCTGCACATGCCCGATCTGCCCGTGGAACTGACACTCGTGCCCGTTCCGCTCTATCGCGGCAAGCGCCGCGAGCGCGGATTCAACCAGGCGGAGCTGCTGGCCGAGGCCATGATGGCCGCTATGCGCCGCAGGCGGCCCACAATGCGCATGCGGCTGGCCGCGGGCGCCCTCGAGAGGCGGCGCGCCACCGAAAGTCAGGCGGGTCTCACCCCGCACCAGCGCCGCGAGAACGTCCGCGGCGCTTTTTTTGTCGTGCGGCCGGCCGATGCCCTGGACCGCGATGTGCTGCTGATTGACGACATTTACACCACGGGAGCCACAGCCCGGGCCTGTGCGCAGGCTCTGCGCCGCGCCGGAGCCGCCAGCGTGCGCGTGGCCACCGTGGCGCGCGCACAGCGTCTGGCTGTGGCGGAAAGCGCCCCGGCAGCGCCCG
This sequence comes from Acidobacterium sp., assembly GCA_027323785.1. Lineage (GTDB taxonomy): Bacteria > Acidobacteriota > Terriglobia > Terriglobales > Acidobacteriaceae > Palsa-343. The sequence goes on from DAHVZZ010000011.1 coordinate 3,699, forward strand.
CCGATCCACGGCGGGAGCTGCCCATGGAAGAGGATTTTGTGTTTTGGGAGCGAGCCCGGCAGCATCCGGGAGCAGAACCTGGCAACCAGCAGTAAGGCAAAAGGGGGAGCAAGTATGTCGCCGGCGAAAGCAGCCAAAGCAGCAATCCGCAGACCGTCATTGGGAAGAGCCCAGGGCGCTTCCCATGTCGCGACAGAGACAGGCGCGGAGGAAGGTCTGCGCATTGTCACCAAAACCCAGGCCCTGCAAACGCCCGTGCTGGTGCTCAATGCCAGCTACGAGCCCATCAATATCTGCGGCGCGCGCCGGGCGCTCGTCCTCGTGCTGAAAGGCGTGGCGCGCACCGAAGAGGAGCAGGGAACCGAGCTGCATTCCTCCCGCGTCCGCGTGGCCATGCCTTCGGTCATCCGCCTGCTGGAGTACCGGCGAATTCCCCACCAGACCCGCGCGCTGAGCCGCAAAAACATCCTTCTGCGCGACCGGAACACCTGCCAGTATTGCGGCGTCGTGCTGCCCTCGGCGGAGCTGACGCTGGACCACGTGATTCCCAGATCCCGGGGCGGCACGTCTACATGGGAGAACCTGGTGGCGGCCTGCCACAGCTGCAACCGGCGCAAAGGCAATCATCTGCTGAACGAGCTGCAACACATGAAACTGATGCGCGAGCCCCGGCCGTTTACGCTGCACACCAGCCGCCACATCATGCGCGTCATCGGGCATTCGGATCTGAAGTGGAGGAAGTATCTGTACTACTGAAGCACCTGTTCATCGGACCATCCTCCGCCGCTTTCCCGATTCGTATTTCTTACAGGAAAGCCGTTACTATCCCAGAAAAGGGGAAATTCCCTGCGGAGGAACGCTTTGAAACAGCGGATTCTGGTCGTTTTGTGCGCCCTGATGGTCGGCACTGCGGCAGCATCGCATGCGGCGGTCACTGAGTCGCAGCCCACTCGGGCCACTCTGCCCAACGGCATGAAAGTCGTCATTATCCGGAACACGCTGGCCCCGGTCGTCACCGTGGAAGCCAACTTCCGCGTCGGCGGCAACGAGACGCCCGAGGGCTTTCCCGGCATGGCCCACGCGCAGGAGCACATGGCCTTCCGCGGCTGCCAGGGAATGACCGCCGACCAGACCGCGGCCATCTACGCCCTCATGGGCGGCGACAACGACGCCGACACCCAGCAGAACATCACCCAGTACTTCGAGACCATTCCGGCCGCCGATCTCGACGTCGCCCTCCACGCCCAGGCAGCCTGCATGCAGGGCATCGACGACTCGCAGCAGGAATGGGCCCAGGAGCGCGGTGCCATCGAGCAGGAGGTCGCCCGCGATCTCTCCAATCCGACCTACAAGTTCATCAACCGGCTCAACGGCTACATGTTCGCCGGAACCCCCTACGCCCACGATCCGCTGGGGACCAAGGCCTCCTTCGACAAGACCACCGGCGCCATGCTCAAGGCCTTCTACGACAAGTGGTACTCGCCCTCCAACATGATTCTGGTGGTCGTGGGCGATGTGGATCCGGCGACGACGCTGGCGAAGATCAGGGCGCTCTACTCGAAGATTCCCAGCCATCCCATCCCCAAACGGCCCGAAGTCCATCTCCAGCCGATGAAGCCCGAGACCTTCACCATCAGCAGCAACCTGCCCTACACGCTCGGCTTTATCGCGTGGCGCATGCCTGGTACGGACTCGCCGGACTACGCGGCCATGGAAATCCTGGCCGACGTCCTGTCGAGCCAGCGCGCCGATCTGTACGGCATGGTTCCGGCGGGCAAAGCCCTGGCGGCGGAATTCGGGCTGGGCGAGTCCTACCGCAAAGCCAGCGTGGCCTTCGGCCTGGTGGCCCAGCCGGCGGGCGTGAGCACGGCGCCCGCGGTCGCCGAGATGCGGCAGATCATCGAGCGCTACGCGCAGAACGGCGTGCCGCCCGCCCTGGTGGCGGCCGCGAAAAAAGCGGAACTGGCCCAGGCCGAGTTCCAGCGGAACTCGATCAGCGGACTGGCCGATCTCTGGTCGAACGCGCTGGCCGCCGAAGGCCGCACGTCGCCCGAGGAGGATGTTGACGCCATCCGCAAAGTGACCGTCGCCGACGTGAATCGCGTGGCGAAGCAGTATCTGCTCAACGCGCCCACCATCACCGCCACTCTCCTTCCGAAGCCCAGCGGCGCTCCCGTGGCCGCCAAGGGATTTGGCGGCGGTGAGAAGGTAACTGCCCCGCCCAAGAAGCCTGTGACTCTGCCGGCATGGGCAGCCGGTCCGCTCGACAAGCTGCACGTCCCCACGAAGTTCATTCCTGTGTCGGACATGAAGCTGCCCAATGGCATCCGCCTCATTGTCCGCACCGATCTCACCAGCCCCACCGTGACCCTGGTCGGCCAGGTCCGCCACAACGGCGACCTGCAGACGCCGAAGGACGAGGACGGCATCTCCGGCATCCTCGATGGCCTCTACTCCTACGGCACCACCACCATGAACCGCATCGCTTTCCAGACGGCGCTCGACGATATCGCCGCTAACGAGAGCGCCGGCTACAGCTTCTCTCTCAGCGTGCTCAAGCAGTACTTCTCGCGCGGCGTGCAGTTGCTGGCCGATAACGAGCTCCATCCCGCGCTGCCTGAGAAAGCCTTCAAGATCACCCAGATGCAGACGGCGCAGTTTGTCGCCGGCAACATGAAGAGCCCCGGCTACAAAACCTCACGGGCGCTCTCCATGGCGCTGCTGCCGGCCGGCGATCCCGCCCTGCGCCAGCCCACTCCGGCGACCGTCGCCAGGCTGACCCTCGCCGAGGTGCAGAAGTATCACGACACCACCATCCGGCCCGATCTCACCACCATCGTAGTCATCGGCGACATCACTCCCGCCGACGCGAAAGCCGTCATCGAGAAATGGTTCGGCGACTGGCACGCCACAGGACCGAAGCCGAAGATCACGCTGCCCCCTGTGCCGCTCAACAAGCCCTCCGCGACCAACATCCCCGATCCCGAGCGTCTGCAGGATGCCGTGACGCTGGCTGAACAGCTGAAGATCAACCGCTACAGCCCCGCGTACTACCCGCTGGAACTCGGCGATCACGTGCTGGGCGGCGGCTTCTACGCCACGCGCCTCTACCACGACCTCCGCCAGGAGACCGGCTACGTCTACTACGTCGGCGTTGGCATGGACGCGGGCCGCACGCGCGCCAGCTATTCGATCCAGTACGGGTGCAATCCCGGGAATGTCTCAAAGGCAAAGGCGCTCATTATCCGCGACCTGAACCAGATGCGGACCCAGGATGTCTCCCCGTCCGAGCTGCGCCAGGCCAAAGCCCTGCTGCTGCGCCAGATTCCTCTCAGCGAGTCCAGCGAGAATGCCGTAGCCGGCGGACTCCTGGGACGCGCCGTGATGGACCTCCCGCTCGACGAGCCGATCATCGCGGCGCAGAAATACGCCTCGCTGACCGCCGCCCAGGTGAAGGCCGCCTTTGCGAAGTACATTGATCCCAACAACCTGGTCCAGGTCGTCCGCGGACCAGCGCCACAGTAACAGCAAGCCCGGACGCGGCCATCAGGCGGCGTCCGGGATTCGCCCGCGGGATTAAAATAAAGGATGAGGAGGTTCCTTATGGAAAAGCCTCGTCGTCCTCAGGTCATTCAGCCCTGGAAATCTGAACGGAATCGAAACCAGGCGGGCAAAAAGATCGCCCCGCATGCCCAGGATTCCATGAAGCTTCAGCCGACCCGCAGGTCGCTGGCCCGGAACCCGGTCTATGGCTCCCGCCGTCCGCTCCACGGATAGTCTGCACAGCATCGGCCTGCCCCAAATCGATCCAGCCGGCCCGGTTCTCCACAAGTCCCACAGGATTCCACCGATGGACCCCCTTGTTCGGGACCCCGCGGAGTCCTATGCTCTCAAAGTCACCGCGGGCACCTTCCCTGCGGAGCGGCGAGCCAGAGTGGAAGGGGGCACCGTCAATTCTCCACAGGCAGATTCTCGGAATTGAACGGATGGGTACCCAAATCGCATCTAAAATACAAGATGTAGTGGTTGGGGCTTGACACACACCATTAACAGAGCTACTTTCCCATCTGCGGCCCTGAAAATTTCGGCCGCGTTCTGAATCGTGAGGGATGGCTTCGCGGATGACCGAAGCTGAACTCACAGACCAAAAGTGGTTCGATCCGCTACGGGTTCAGCAAGATCATTTTTCCCGCGATCGGCATTGATTCCCTCGGCCGAAATTATGGCCATTTGGGGCGATCGCAGGGCTTGAGGCCCAGAAGTCATCAGGCAGCGCAATTCAAAACACTATCCCGAAAGGAAATCCCCCATGGCCGAGGCTATTAAAAAATCTGCCACGCTCGCCTCCCCCGACACCGCGAAATCCGGCGCCGGCCATTTGGCAACAGCCACTGCACTGCGCTTCCCCCGCACTTTCTCTCGTGCCGGAAGTTCGCCTTATGACGAGGTGAAGTGGGAACGCCGCACCGCGGCCATCACGGACGCTGCCGGCAAGACCATCTTCGAGCAGAAGAACGTCGAGGTTCCCATCGACTGGTCCATGACGGCCACCAACATCGTCGCCAGCAAGTATCTGCACGGCCAGATGGACACCCCCGAGCGCGAAACCGGCGTCCGCCAGCTCGTCTCCCGCGTCGCTGAAACCATCCGCGACTGGGGCCTGGCCGGCGGCTATTTCGCCACGCCCGAAGATGCGGCCGTATTCCACGACGAGCTGGTGCATCTGCTCATCACCCAGAAAGTCGCCTTCAATTCGCCCGTCTGGTTCAACGTCGGCTGCGACCGCCTCGAGCCGAAGTCCGACGCGCAGAACTGGCACTGGAATCAGCACACCTGCGCCGTGGAGTTCTCCGTGACCGGCTATCGCAAGCCGCAGTGCTCGGCCTGCTTCATCAATTCGGTCGAAGACTCCCTCGATTCCATCCTCACCCTGGCCAAGACCGAAGGCATGCTCTTCAAGTGGGGCTCCGGCACGGGCACCAATCTCTCCTCCATCCGCGGATCGATGGAGAACCTTTCCGGCGGCGGCACCGCCTCCGGGCCGCTCAGCTTCATGCGCGGATTCGACGCCTTTGCCGGCGTCATCAAGTCCGGCGGCAAGACCCGCCGCGCCGCCAAGATGGTCATCCTCAACGTCGATCACCCGGACATCGTCGACTTCATCGAGTGCAAGGCCAAAGAAGAAGCCAAGGCGTGGGCCCTCATGCGCGAAGGCTACGACGGCGCCTCCGGCCCCGACAGCGAGGCCTACAGCAGCATCTTCTTCCAGAACGCCAACAACTCCGTCCGCGTCACCGACGAGTTCATGCGCGCCGTGGAAAAGGACGCCGAGTTTGCCACGCGCACCGTCAAGGACGGCCAGCCGGTGAAGACGTACAAGGCCCGCGACATCATGAAGAAGATCTCCGAGGCCACCTGGCAGTGCGGCGATCCCGGCATGCAGTACGACTCCACCATCAATCGCTGGCACACCTCCAAAAACTCCGGCCGCATCAACGCCAGCAATCCCTGCTCGGAGTACATGTTCCTCGACAACTCCGCCTGCAACCTGGCCAGCTTCAACCTGCTGAAATTTGTCACTCCGGCGGGCACATTCGACATCGCGGCCTATCGCGCTGGCATCGACATCATGATCACCGCCATGGAGATCCTCGTCGATAACTCCGGTTATCCCACCGAAGCCATTGCCCGCAACTCGCACGACTATCGCCCGCTCGGCCTCGGCTATGCCAACCTCGGCGCGCTGTTGATGGCCTTCGGCCTGCCCTACGATTCCGACGCCGGTCGCGACTTCGCCGCCACCCTTACCGCCATCATGTGCGGCGAAGCCTACCTCCAGTCGGCCCGCATCGCGGAGAAGTGCCCGCCCCTGGCATCGGCCACGCCTCTCACCGATTCCGTGGAACGCGAGGGCGGCGCCTGCCCCGGCTTCTACGTCAACCGCGAGCCGTTCCTCGATGTCATCCGCATGCACCGCGCGGAGGTCAACAACATCGGCAAGTCGCGCACCATGGGCGACAAAACCTTCGCCGTACCGCAGTTCGACGAGCTGCTTGCGTCCAGCCGCGACTGCTGGGATCAGGCCCTCGCCCACGGTGAAAAATTCGGCTACCGCAACTCCCAGGTGACCGTGCTCGCTCCCACCGGCACCATCGGCTTCATGATGGACTGCGACACCACCGGCATCGAGCCTGACCTCGCTCTGGTCAAGTACAAGAAGCTCGTCGGCGGCGGCATGATCAAAATCGTCAACAAC
>DAHVZZ010000012.1:0-6377 GCA_027323785.1 Acidobacterium sp.
GCACTTCCGCGGGACGGTCTCCGGAAAGCAGCACAATGTTTTCGAACCCGTGGGTCGCCGTCATGTGGCTCAGAAACGACCGGCTCTCCTGGCGCGGCTCATCATGGAAACGCATCAGCCCGGCCAGCCTGCCATCCACCACGATCACGCACTCCAGCCCCGGTGCCACTGCCACCAGGCTCGCCGCCATCTCCTCGCTCAGCTTGCCTCGTCCGGTCAGCAATACCTCATGCCCGTCCAGATGCCCGGAGAGGCCCTGTCCCGGCGATTCGGAAACATCCATCGCCTCGGTCAGGGGAATGCCTTCGTCCTGTGCAGCCCGCAGAATCGCCGAGCCCAGCGGATGCTTCGAGTAGCGTTCCAGACTGGCCGCATACTGCAGCAGCAGTCGCCGCGGCCACCTGCTGCTTACCACCACCTCTGTGAGCGATGGCCTCCCGTAGGTCAGGGTTCCCGTCTTGTCGACAATCAGCGTGGTGCACCGGTCCACCTTCTCCAGAATCGACGGGTCCTTCACCACAATTCCATGCCGCGCGCCCACCGAAATCGCTCCGATGATGGCCACCGGAATCGCCAGCAGCAGCGGACACGGCGTTGCGATCACCACCACCGCCAGAAACCTCTCCGGATGACCGCTCAGAATCCAGCTCGTCAGGGCGATGCCCACCGCCAGCGGTGTGTACCAGCTTCCCAGCCGGTCGCCCAGCCGGAGCATCTGCGGCCGGTTCTCCTCCGATGCGTGCAATACCTCCACGATCTTCGCGTACCGCGAATCGCCCGCCACCCGCGTCGCCTGAATCGTCAGCACCGCGTCCCCGTTCACCGCGCCGGAGAGCACCGTGGCTCCCGGCGCCTTCGCGATCAGGAACGGCTCGCCCGTCAGGTAGGACTCGTCCATCGTGCTCCGCCCCTGCGTCACCACTCCGTCCACCGGGCAAAGCTCGTGCGGATGCAGCACGATGCGGTCTCCCACGGCCACGGCATCGGCGGCCACATCGGAGGTCGTGCCATCCGCCCCCACGCGGTGGGCCAGCTGCGGCATTCGCCGCGCCAGCGCGCCCAGCACGGACGAGGCTCGCCGCGTGGCGTACTCCTCCAGAGCCTTCCCGCCGGAAAGCATCAGGATCACGATGGCCGCCACCCAATATTGGCGCAGCGCCACCGCGCTCCCAATCGACAGCAGAGCGAGTACATCGACCCCGAAGTTGCCTTTTGCGATCTCCCGGCCCAGTTCCAGGAAGAGCGGCAGCGAGGCCGCCACAATCACGACCAGCAGAAGTATGCCCGAGGATCGCGCATGTCCCGGCCACGACCGCAGCGCCCACGCGGCCAGCATGCCCGCCAGCATCAGCACCGCAAGGTTCCAGTGGGATGCCGGGCTGATGATCTTTCTGATGGCCTCGCGCGGCTTCACGCGGCAATCCCTGCGTCAGGCCGGCCGCGGATAGGAATACCGCGTAAACGAGGGCGTGGTTTCAACCGCCGGGCTGGCCTTGACCGTCCAGCGTCCGGTCTTGCCGTTCGGCAGAGCATGGCGCGATTCGAGCAGCAGCCCTCGCGACGTCCACTGTTTCAGGACCAGAATCCTGGAGCAGTCTCTGCACAACCAGAAATACCGCGCCCCCGCCGCGGCGGTTCCCTCCGCGTGGTTCGCAGCTTCACCGGAATCCTCGAGCGCAAGCAGGCGCAGGCGTCCACCCCGCGCATACAGGAAGGTGCTGTGACAGTTCGGATTGGCACATTTCATCGTCGTCTCCTCGCGCACGCCGCAATGCCGCGCCGCGTTCGTTAAGCCCCGAACACAGTCCTCAGTTCCGGGAGTTCCTGCGTTGAGCGATGCCCATTCGCCGGCGGTCGAAAGGTGATCACCGGACAGCGGGCATCGTCGATCACCTGGTGAACAATGCTGTCCCTGAAAAGGCTCTCCCTCGACAGGGAGGAGGATCGCAGCACGATAAAGTCGCGCAGCGGACAAATCGCTTCTTCCACGATCGTTCTTGCGACCGCTCCCTCGCGAACGAGAATCTCGATCGGCGCAGCCAGCCCGGTTTCCTTCGCCGCCACTGAAGCCAGCTGCAGGCGCGCATGGTCGAAGGCCCGCTCCCGCTCGCGTCCGCTCATTCCGCCCGTGTCGAGCACGTGCAGCAGCGCCAGCCGCGACTGCGTCTGCCCGGCAAGGCCCCGCGCAAAATCCAGCGACGCCGTCCGGTCCCGCCGCAGCGAAATCGGCAGCAGAATCCGTCCGCAGTGCGGCTTGCCGCCCGGCGCGGCGGCCACCTGCCGCCCAATCACAAACACCGGTACTTCCACCGTCAGGATCAGATCCTCAGCCACCGAGCGGCTCAGCGATTTCCCCGGACCGCCCGCACTCCGCACGGCCACAATCACGCTGTCCACGTGGCGGGCCGCCGCCAGCGCCCCAAGCTGCTCCGCCGGGTGGCCGCTCAGCACCACCGACTCGCAGGCGATGCCCTGCCAGTGCATGCGTCGCACGGTATCGTCCAGCGCATTCTGCGCCTCCCATACCAGCGGCGCCGGGGAGCCCGGCCGCAGTCGGTCCTCCGGAACCACATGGGCAAGCAGAATTCCCGCTCCGCGGGTGCGCGCCTGGGAGATGGCGTGAATCATCAGCGCCGGATGATCCTGCAGATTGGTCGCCACCAGAATTACATTGGCCCGGCTCGGCGGATTCACCTCATGCTCTGACACTTCACGCCTCGGCTCTCACCGTTCTCGTCCGCTCCCGCCTGGCAGCTCGCCAGCCGTCCGGCACTGCTTCCTCGCTCCATCCCTCGGAAGCTGGACCAGGGAACCAAAGCGTGAATGCAAGCACCTGGCCATACCAGCACGCAGCCGATTCCGTCTTTCCGGCCCAACCGGCACTTCTCACCTCCGGCAATCCCCTCGGCGTCATGAAATTGCGACGAATCTGTCCAGAAATTTTGACGCAACGCGGATCTCGCCCGGAAAGCTCCTGTCCGCTGCCCGACTCCATGCGGCGCGGACCGCCATTCCAGGCCTCTTCCTGCGCTCGGTGGGCGCCCATGGTCACCCGCCCAGCCAGTCTCGCGCCAAACTAAAGTAACTACTCGCCCCGCGCTCCACCTTCCTTTACCTGGCTTTTCCACATACGCTGACGGCAGACAGGGAGTGCGGGCCGTGCCAGCCTCGCCGCAAATGCGTATCCTGAACTCCCGGCAACCACCGGTCCCCACCACGGAAGCGGAGCGAATCCTCCCCATCCGCCGCTCACAACCCCTCCAAAGAGACGGTGCGCCGGTTTTTGGATCGTCCCGGCCGGTTTCCCAGGAGCTCGGCGAGAGAATTCCGGCGCGGATGGTTCCGGCCTGGGCTGGCAATTGCAAGGGATGAAATCGGACAGCTGCAGGCGGACGGAATCCGGACCGCTCTGCTTCGGTCACGGAAGCTGATTCCGCGTTCAGCACCACTCAGGAGGACAGGCATGGGCAGGATTCTGATCGTCGATGACGAAGCGAGTATGAGGCGCATCCTTGTGGCGAACCTTCGCCGCGACGGGCACACGCTGATGGAGGCCGCCGGCGTCGCCGAAGCGAAGGCTCTCCTTGCCCGCGATGAATTCGACGCCGTGCTCACCGATCACAAGATGCCGGACGGAACCGGCCTCGACATCCTTCGTGCCGTCCGCGAAGACGATTCCACCACTTCGGTCATCTTCCTCACCGCCGTGGGAACGCTCGAACTCGCCGTGGAAAGCATGCGCGCCGGAGCCTTCGACTTTCTCACCAAGCCCTTCGTTCCCGACGTGGTTCGCTCGGCTGTCGCCCGGGCCTGCGAGCGCACCGCCCTGCTGCGTGAAAACGCCGTCCTGCGCACCACCGTCCGCAAGCTGGAAGGAGCCGACGACATCATCGGCAACAGCGCCTCCATCTCCGGCGTCCGCGATATGATCGCCCGCGTTGCTCCCACCAATTCGACCGTGCTCATCACCGGCGAAACCGGCACCGGCAAAGAACTAGTGGCGCGCGCCATCCATCGCAACAGTCCCCGCTCGAAAAACGCCTTCATCGCCATCAACTGCGCCGCCGTCACGGAAACCATCCTCGAAAGCGAGCTTTTCGGCCACGAACGCGGCGCATTCACCGGTGCCGATAAAGCCCGTGCCGGCCTCTTTGAAGCTGCTCACGAGGGCACGCTCTTTCTCGATGAAGTCGCCGAAATGTCGCCCTCCGCTCAGGCCAAGCTGCTCCGCGTCCTCGCCGACGGCGAGATTCAGCGCGTCGGTTCCACCGTCACCCGCCGCGTCGATGTGCGGGTGCTGGCCGCCACCCATCGCAACCTCCATGAACAGGTCCAGCAGGGCCGCTTCCGGGAAGACCTCTACTATCGCCTCGCCGTTCTTCCCATTCATCTCTCGCCGCTGCGCGAGCGCAAGGGCGATCTCGCCGAACTCTGCCAGATGCTGATCATCCGCATTGCCGCCGAGATGAAAACTCCGCCACGGCCTCTGAGCGCCGCCGCCGAAAGAAAACTCGAAAGCTACGATTTCCCCGGCAACGTCCGCGAGCTCAAAAACCTGCTCGAGCGCGCGCTCATCCTCGGCCAGGGGGCCGAACTGCAGCCCGACGACTTCCCGCTGCAGCCCCGCCAGTCCATCCCGCAGCCGGTTCGCGGCGACCTCAGCGTCGAGGAGCTTGCGGCCCAGCTTCCCGTTCACCTGGACCTGCGCGAAACCCTCATGACCCTGGAGCGGGCTCTCATCCTTCGCGCGCTCAGCAGCGCCGACGGCGTGCAGGCGGAAGCCGCTCGCCGCCTCGGCGTCTCCCGCAGCGACTTCGGTTACAAGGTTGGCAAGTATTCGATCAATGGAAACTCCGAGCTGCGAGCCGAAAGGACTTCCGTATGAAAGACCTGTTCTATCGCCTCACCGCCACCGGCCTGATCCTCACCATCGGCGTTCTTCCCGCGGCTCAGGCCGTAGCCCAGTCCCAGCCTCCTTCCCAGCCACCGCCTTCGGCCCAGTCCGCCCCCCAGGTCATCAGCTCCCCTCAGGATCTCCGCGCCATCCTCAATAAGGGTTACGTCGAGCTCTTCCAGACGGCCTCCACCCTCCAGATTCAGCCCCAGGCCGCACAGCAGCTGCGCGACCAGTTCAAGCGCAGCGAAGACGCCTGCCGTCGCAACTTCCGCAGCCACTCCAGCCTCTACAGCAAGCAAATCGATGCCGCTCGCGCGGAGCTGAAGAAGGGCGGGGAAAAGCTGACCTGGCAGCAGCGCCACGTCCTCCACTGCCGCATCCAGAACCTGCAGATGCTCAAGAGCGAGGCCGACATCCTCGCCAGCCACGCCATTCCCACCGCCTATGACAATCTCGGCGCCAAACTCGATTTGCTCCAGCAGTGGCCCGAACAGCACCGCATGGCTCTCGCTGAGCTGGCCAGCGGCGCCTATGAGCAGCGCCGCTGGGCCGATGTGAAGGACATTGGATTCCGCCAGATCGCCGCCGGCCAGAAAGACGATATCAGGCGCGGCCAGCAGGCCGTCGAGGAGATGCGCCGCACCGGTCTGTTGCCGCCTGCCCTCGATAATAAGGAGATTCAGGCCTACGTCCGCAACGTCGCCATGAAGGTCGCTCACAACTCCGACCTGCAGGTTCCGCTGCATATCGAAGTCATCAATTCGCGCGAGATCAACGCATTCGCTCTCCCCGGCGGCTACCTCTTCATCGAGCGCGGTCTCCTCGATGCGGCTGACGACGAGTCGGAGCTTGCCGGAGTCATCGCCCATGAAATCGCGCACGATACCGCCCGCCACGCCGCCAAGCTGATGAAGCGCGCCACCATTGCCGGCATTTTCTATCAGGCTGCACAGGTCGCCGCCATCGTGCTGACCGGCGGGGTTGCCGGCATCGGCATGTATTACGCTCTGCAGTACGGCTTCTACGGCCTGGGAATGGTCCTCAATCTCAAACTCCTCGGCGTCAGCCGCGACTACGAACTGGAAGCCGATCAGCTCGGCGTTCAGTATGCCTGGAAAGCCGGCTACGACACCAGTGGATTCATCCGCTTCTTCGACAAGATCGCCACCAAAAAGGGATACATCAACGGCGCCAGCTGGTTCCGCACCCATCCGCCCTTCTACCAGAGGATGGTCCTCTCCGAGCGCGAAATCATGTTCCTGCCCAAACAGGCGGCCACCCCAATCGTGCAGACTCCGCAGTTCGAGCAAATGAAGAAGGAACTGGCGCCCATCGTAGCCGAAGCCGAAAGCGAAGACGCCAACAAGCCAACCCTGCTCATTACCCGCGAAGAAGGCTGCAAGCCGCCGCGGAAAATCGAGTACAAGCCCGGCCAGCCTATTGAGGATCTCTGCGCCACGCCTCCACAGGCCGTCACCGG
>DAHVZZ010000017.1:0-1743 GCA_027323785.1 Acidobacterium sp.
TCGACCCCACCGAGGTCCGTCATGGCCTCCGCCGCCCCCCGCGTCCCGAGCGCCCCACCTTCCAGCTCAAGCAGTCCGCGGGCTGAGTCGTCCCTGCCGGCGATTTTTGCCCGCTTTCTTCCCTCCTGATTCCAAAAGACCTGCGGTTTTCGCGGCTCTGGCCTGATCCGCTCGCGGCATCGCGCCTCTCCGCCCCCCGCATCCCAAAAGGAAGGAGGGTGAAATGGCAGATATGGGATACAGAAATCCTGGTCCGTCGCTGGCAGGCGCAGGGACCGGTCCCTCGCTCTACCGCCCAGGAATCTCCTGGGGCGCGATCTGGGCCGGAGCTTTTTCTTTCGCCGCAATCTGGACCGTCTTCGGCATGCTCGGCATGTGCCTCTTCAGGTCCACCGGCACGCTCACAATCCCGTTTTCAACCGGCGTCAGCTGGGGGATGGGCATATGGAGCATCATCCTGACCGCGATCGCCATGTTCGTTGCCGGCCATGTCACCGCGCGCCTCGGAAACACCACGACCCGCCGTGACGCCGTCATCGCGGCTCAGACGATGTTTGGCCTCTCGGCGGTGGGCGTTCTCGTCTTCCTCGCGCTGGCTGGGCCTGGCGTCCGTGGCATGACCATCCCCTGGGTCGGCTATGCCATCCGCTCGGTCGGATGGTTCGGCTGGCTCAGCGTGCTGCTCGGCTGGTCCTGCGCCATGGCCGGAGCCGTGTCTTCGCAGGAAAGCCGCCCTCTCGCCGGAACAGGCACCGTGCGCGATCTCCGCACTGCGGCCTGAGTCCCGCTTCCATCGCAACAGCCTTGCGCGTCGGCGCAGGGCTGAACGCGCGGGCAGCGCCGCCGCTCGCCTCGGAGTTCCTGGACTTCAGCTACCCTGTTCTTATGAGCGTTAACGCCGCCGCCCGCGTCTTCATCGATGACGGCTTCCGCTGGGACGATCAGCGGGCCTATCTCTTTGATATCGATGGAACCCTGCTCCGCCACCGCGATCGTGTCCACTTTGACGCCTTCTTTGATAGCGTCCGTCAGATCCTCGGCCGCGACCTCGTCCTCGACGGCGTCACCCTTTCCGGAAACACCGACCCCGGCATCCTCCGCGACGCATTCCGTCTCGCCCAGGTCGAGGACAGCGCCTGGCGTCCCCACCGCGAGCAGGTGCTGAAGACCATGTGCGCATCCGTCGCCGCACGCCGCTCCGAGCTTCTCCCCATCGTCCTTCCCGGAGTCGAGTCCGTCCTCGCCCATCTGGAACGCCGCGGAGCCCTCATCGGCGTCGCCACCGGCAATCTCGAGGAAATCGGCTGGCTCAAAATCGAAAACGCCGGCCTCCGTTCCTGGTTCTCCTTCGGCGGCTTCTCCGATCGCTTTGAGGTCCGCGCCGACATGATCGCCCACGCCGCCAATCAGGCGCGCGCCATCCTCCGGACCGCACCCGCAAATACCGCAACCAGCGCCGCCGACACCATCTGCGTCGTCGGCGATACCCCCTTCGATATCCACGCCGCCCGCGCCAACGGCTTGCCCGCGATTGCCGTCGCCACCGGCCGCTTTTCCTTCGACGAGCTCATGGAGCACCGCCCCGAGGCCTGCGCCACCAGCCTCCAGGCGCTCCTCGAGTCGACTCTCCCGCTTCAACTCCAAACCACCTCTCCGATGGAAACGCGAGGCAATGCTTCGTAGCGCCGCCTGGATTGCCATCTTCGCCATGGTGGCCCTCGCCTCCGCGCACGCGGATCAGCC
>DAHVZZ010000021.1:0-6778 GCA_027323785.1 Acidobacterium sp.
CCGGTGACGAGGGAGCAGAAGTCGAGGCGCAGGTCGGGGTGGTCGCGGAGAAAGCGAGCGGCGGCGAAGGCGTGCTGGTTGTCGAGCAGCAGGGAATGCTGGGCCGAGGGGCTTCCATTGGGGATGACCGTGACGACCGCGCCGGGGACGCCGGCTTCGATTTGTGCTTTCAGCTCTTCGACGGTTGGCAGCGGGGTCATTGGATCACCTTCAGCGGATTACCGGGCTGGGAGCAGAAGACATCGAGGTTCTCCGTCGGCTCAAGGCCGTGCTCGCCGTAGGCTGGGACGGGAAATTCGCTGGGCAGATCGGGATCGAGATGGCGGGGACGGCTTTCGCCGCGGAGGACCTGGTCGTCGATCTTCTTCTGCAGGGTCATGAAGGCGTGAATGAGGGCCTCGGGGCGCGGCGGGCAGCCGGGGATGTGGACATCGACGGGAATATAGCGGTCGATGCCCTTGAGGACGTTGTAGCCGTCGCGGAAGGGGCCGCCGGAGATGGCGCAGGCGCCCATGGCGATGACGTATTTGGGCTCGGGCATCTGGTTGTAGAGGCGGACGACCTGAGGGGCCATCTTTTTTGTGACCGTGCCGGAGACGATAATGAGGTCGGCCTGGCGCGGAGAGGGGCGAAAGACTTCGGCGCCGAAGCGGGCGAGGTCGTAGCGGGCCATGGTGGTGGCAATCATCTCGATAGCGCAGCAGGCGAGACCGAAGGTCAGGGGCCAGACTGAATTTTTTCGGCCCCAGTTGTACAGCTCTTCGAGAGTGGTTGTAAAGATTCCGTTTTTGCTGAGTTCAATTTTGAGATCTTTGAGATCATCCGCCATGAAATCCTCGTTAGCCTGGGCTAGGCCCAGGTGAGCACGCCCTTCTGGCAGGCCCAGACGAGGCCCTCCACCAGCAGCAGCAGAAATACCAGCATTGCGATGCAGGCTCCGGCCGAAAGTCCGGTAAACGCGACGGCAAAGGGGAGCAGGAAGACGGCTTCGACATCGAAGACGAGAAAGATGATTGCGTAAAGGTAATAGGAAGCGCCGAACTGAATCCAGGCGTCGCCTTTGGATTCGAGGCCGCACTCATAGGTAGCGTTTTTCTCGAGGCCGGGCTTGCGTGGGGAGATCCACTTCGCCCAGAGCCACGCCAGGGCGAGGGGAGCAAAGGCGAAAGCAACAGCTCCGATGAGCAGCGCGACGACGGTGAGCCATGGGTTCTGCGAGATTGCGCTCATAATTCGACGCTCCGGTTCCGAACCGGCGCTCTTGTGAAACTAACTGTTCGACGGCCGTCCGCTCGGTGATTTGAATCACATTGCAGACAGAACCGGCGGACTGAGGAAAGCGCGCCGCGATCGCTGGTCTTCCGAACGAAGACACTATACTCCCACAAATGTGTTCTTTGTCACAGCCCCGGGGATAAACCGAAGCGCAGACTTTTTCTGACAACGATTGCGGAGAGTTCGCACCGGTCCGCAACAGGAGAGAAATGAGCGCACCCAGGAAGACAGCGATTTTCGACGGTAACGAAGCGGCCGCGTCGGTGGCCTATCGATTTTCAGAAGTCATTTCGATTTATCCGATTACCCCTTCATCGCCGATGGCGGAGTTTAGCGACCAGTGGCGAGAGGAAGGAAAGCGCAACATCTGGGGCGCGGTTCCGGTGATCGCGGAACTGCAGAGCGAAGGTGGAGCAGCCGGGGCGATGCACGGCGCTTTGCAGGGCGGAGCCTTTTCGACGACGTTTACGGCCTCGCAGGGGTTGCTGCTGATGATTCCGAATATGTATAAGATTGCGGGCGAGCTGACGCCTTCGGTGATGCACGTGACGGCGCGGGCGCTGGCGACGCACGCACTATCGATATTTGGGGATCACTCGGACGTGATGGGATGCCGGCAGACAGGTTACGCGATGCTGGCGTCGAATTCGGTGCAGGAAGCGGCGGATCTGGCGACGATTGCGCATCTGGCGACGCTGGAAGCGCGGATTCCGTTTATGCATTTCTTCGACGGCTTCCGGACCTCGCATGAAATCAATAAGGTGGAGCCGATTTCGGACGAGACGATTGCGGCGCTGATCGATGAGAAGGCGGTGCGGGCGCATCGGGAGCGGGCGCTCTCGCCGGATAAGCCGGTGCTGCGGGGGACGGCGCAGAATCCGGACGTATTTTTCCAGGCGCGGGAGGCATGCAATCCGTACTATCTGGCGTGTCCGGTGATTGTGCAGGATGTGATGGACCGGTTTGCGCGGCTGACGGGCCGGAGCTACCGGCTGTTCGACTATTACGGCGCGCCGGACGCGGACCGGGTGATCATCCTGATGGGATCGGGCGCGGGCGCGGCGGAAGAGGCGATCGACGCGCTGAATGCCGCGGGGGCGAAGCTGGGTCTGCTGAAGGTTCGGCTGTACCGGCCATTTGCGGCGGAGGCGTTTCTGACGGCACTGCCGGAGACGGTGAAGAAGATTGCGGTGCTGGACAGGACCAAGGAGCCGGGAGCGACAGGCGAGCCGCTCTACCAGGATGTGGTGACGACGATCGCGGAGGCGCTGTCGTCGGGACGGATGGCGCTGTCGCAGTTCCCGGTGATCGTGGGTGGACGGTATGGGCTGTCGTCGAAGGAATTTACGCCGGCGATGGTGAAAGGGATCTACGACGAGCTGGCGAAGCCGCATCCGAAGAACCACTTCACGATTGGGATCGACGACGATGTGACGCACTCGAGCCTGCCGTGGGACGAGAGCTTCTCGACGGAGAATCCGAAGACGGTGCGGGCGCTTTTCTACGGCCTGGGGTCGGACGGAACGGTGGGCGCGAACAAGAACTCGATCAAAATCATCGGGTCGGAGACGCCGAATTATGCGCAGGGGTATTTTGTCTATGACTCGAAGAAGTCGGGTTCGCTGACGACGTCGCACCTGCGGTTCGGGCCGGAGCCGATCCGGTCCACCTACCTGATCACCAAGGCGAACTTTATTGCCTGCCATCAGTTTGAGTTTCTGGAAAAGACGGATGTGCTGGTGGCGGCGGCGCAGAATGCGGTGTTTCTGCTGAACAGTCCTTATGGGCCGGAAGATGTGTGGAACCATCTGCCGCGGACGATCCAGAAGACGATTATCGACAAGCGGCTGAAGTTCTACGTGATCGACGGCTACCGCGTTGCGCGGGAAGCGGGGATGGGGAACCGGATCAACACGGTGATGCAGACCTGCTTCTTTGCGATCAGCGGAGTGCTGCCGCGGGAAGAGGCGATCGAGCAGATCAAGAAGGCGATTAAGAAAACGTACGGGAAGCGCGGCGATGCCGTGGTCCAGAAGAACTACGACGCTGTGGATGCGGCGCTGGCGCATCTGCATCCGGTGAAGGTGCCGGATTCGGTGACGGTGAAGTTCGACATTTTGCCGGTGATTCCGGATACGGCTCCGGCATTTGTCCACAACGTGCTCGGCGCCATGGCGTCGGGGCATGGCGATCAGCTGCCGGTGAGTGCGCTGCCTGCTGGCGGGACGTTCCCAACGGGGACGGCGAAGTGGGAAAAGCGGAATATTGCGCAGTCGATTCCGGTGTGGGACGAGAGCCTGTGCATTCAGTGCGGCAAGTGCGTGATGGTGTGCCCGCATGCGGTGATCCGGGCCAAGGTGTACGACTCGTCCCTGCTGCCGGGCGCTCCGGCGACGTTCAAGTCGGCGAAGCCGAAGTGGCGCGGGATGGACAATGAGCTGTACACGCTGCAGGTTTCGCCGGAGGACTGCACGGGCTGCCAGCTGTGCGTGGAGGTGTGCCCGGCGAAGAGCAAGGCCGATCCGTCGCACAAGGCGCTGAATATGGAAGCGCAGCAGCCGCTGCGGATTCCGGAGCGGGCGAACTGGGAGTTCTTCGAGAAACTGCCGGCGGTTTCGCGCGAGCGGATTTCGCATTCGCTGGTGAAGGATGTTCAGCTGCTGGAGCCGTTGTTTGAGTTTTCGGGCGCATGCTCAGGGTGCGGGGAGACGCCTTACATCAAGCTGCTGACCCAGCTGTTTGGGGATCGGCTGATGGTCGCCAATGCGACGGGCTGCTCGTCGATTTACGGCGGAAACTTGCCGACGACGCCGTACTGCCAGAACGCGGAAGGCCGCGGGCCGGCGTGGTCCAACTCGCTGTTTGAGGACAACGCGGAGTTCGGGCTGGGGATGCGGCTGGCCGCGGATCAGCAGAAGTCCTATGCCGAGGGGCTGGTGGCAAAGCTGACGCCGGTGCTGGGCGAGGAGCTGGTGCGGGCGACGCTGGAGGCCGATCAGAAGACAGAAGAAGGCATCGGCGAACAGCGGAAGCGGGTGGCTGAGATCCGGGCGAGGCTGTCCAAGGTGGATTCGGCGGACGCTCGGAATCTGGAAGTGATTGCGGATTCGCTGGTGCGACGGAGCGTGTGGATTATCGGCGGAGACGGATGGGCATACGACATCGGTTTCGGCGGGCTGGATCACGTGCTTGGCTCCGGACATAACGTCAAGGTGCTGGTGCTGGATACCGAGGTGTATTCGAATACCGGCGGGCAAATGTCGAAGTCGACACCGCGGGCCGCGGTGGCAAAATTCGCGGCGGGCGGCAAATCCACGAGCAAAAAAGACCTTGCGATGGAAGCGGTGGCCTACGGGTCGGTTTACGTGGCGCGCATCGCGATGGGATCGAACGACAGCCATACGGTGAAGGCCTTCCAGGAAGCGGAGGCGTGGGACGGGCCGGCGATCATCATTGCTTACAGCCACTGCATTGCGCACGGGTACGACCTGTCGCACGGGCTGGAACACCAGAAAGCGGCCGTGAACTCCGGCTACTGGCCGCTGATGCGGTACAACCCGGCGCTGCGGGAGGAAGGGAAGAATCCGTTCATTCTGGATTCGAGGGCGCCGTCGATTCCGCTGAAGGACTACATCTACAACGAAACGCGATACACGATGCTGCTGCGGGCGCATCCGGAGACGGCCGCGAAGCTGCTGCAGGAAGCGACGGACGATGTGGAGCGGACGTGGCGCGTGTATGCCGGGAGGGCGGCGATGGCCGGGCGGGGAGAGACGCCGAACATTTCGCCGCGGGAGGAGAAGGAAGCGGCTCCGGCGGGGGCGGGAGACTGAGTTTTCTCGCGGGAGACTGCGTTTTCTGTTGTTGCGATTGATGGATTTGAGCCGCCGGAGAGACTGGAGACAGGAGCTTCGGCGGTTTTCTTTTTGCCCAATGCCGAGGGGTGATGACCATCGTTTGCGCCGGTTGATCGCGCCTGTTCTACAATGACGAGAAGCCGCATACCAGATTGTGGGCCTGAATCCACGCGGAATTGCGTGCATCATCCCTATCATGATCGAGCATCCTCTTCCTGAAGCGCTGACCTTCGACGATGTACTTCTGATTCCTGCGTGGAGCGACGTGACTCCGGCGCAGGTGAGCACACAGACGCGGCTGACGCGGCGGATTGTGCTGACGACGCCGCTGCTGAGCGCGGCGATGGACACGGTAACCGAGTCGCGAATGGCCATTGCCATGGCGCAGCAGGGCGGAATGGGCATCGTTCACCGAAACCTGACGATTGAGCAGCAGGCGGGCGAGATCGACAAGGTGAAGCGGTCGGAGAGCGGAATGATCGTGGATCCGGTGACGGTTGCGCCGGAGCAGCTGATTTCGGACGCGCTGGACGTGATGCGGAGGTACAAGATTTCCGGCGTTCCGGTGACACGGAACAAGAAGCTGGTCGGCATTCTGACGAACCGGGATTTGCGGTTTGAAACGCGGACGGACATTCCGATCAGCGAGGTGATGACGAAGACGAATCTGATCACGGTTCCGGTGGGGACGACGCTGGAGCAGGCGGAAGAGATTCTGCATCAGCACCGGGTGGAAAAGCTGCTGGTGGTCAACGACGAGTACGAGCTGAAGGGCCTGATCACGGTTAAGGACATCCAGAAGAAGCTGAAGTATCCGAACGCGAGCAAGGACGATCAGGGCCGGCTGCGGGTAGGGGGAGCGATCGGAGCGACGGGCGACTTTCTGGAGCGTGCGGCGGAGCTGGTGCGGAACCGGGTAGACGTGCTGACGATTGACTCGGCGCATGGGCATCAGTCGCGGGTGCTGGAAGCGGTGCGCCTGGTAAAGGCGCGGTTCCCGGAGGTGGATTTGGTGGCCGGGAACGTAGGGACCGAGGCGGGCGCCGAGGCGCTGATGGACGCGGGAGCGGACGCGGTGAAGGTGGGCATCGGGCCTGGATCGATCTGCACGACGCGGATGGTGACGGGCGCGGGGATGCCGCAGATCACGGCGATCAGCGAGGCGTATAAAGCCTGCAGCAAGAGGGACATACCACTGATTGCGGACGGTGGAATTAAGTACTCCGGCGACGTGACCAAGGCGATCGCGGCGGGAGCGAGCGTGATCATGATCGGGTCGCTGTTTGCGGGCGTGGACGAGAGCCCGGGCGAGACCATTCTGTACCAGGGGCGGTCGTTCAAGGCATATCGCGGGATGGGGTCGCTGTCGGCGATGGCGCAGGGCGGCGGCGAGCGGTATTTCCAGGGGACGAAGGATCTGGACACGGTCGAGAGCATGGAAGGCGTCGTGGCGCGGGAGCGGGACAACGGCAACCGGCTGGCGAAGTTCGTTCCGGAAGGGATCGAGGGACGGGTTCCGTACCGTGGAGCGCTGGAGGCGATGGTGTATCAGCTGGTGGGCGGGCTGCGGTCGGGCATGGGCTATATGGGCTGCGGGACGATCGAGGAACTGCAGAAGAATGCGCGGTTTGTGCGTATCTCGAATG
>DAHVZZ010000028.1:0-2139 GCA_027323785.1 Acidobacterium sp.
AATCAGGCTCGCCCCATACAGAATCAGATCCAGCGAAATCAGCCGCTCAAAACTGAACCGCAGCGCCAGCGCCCACGCCCCCGCGCAGGCCAGCACTGCCACCCACGGCACCCCGCGGCG
This sequence comes from Acidobacterium sp., assembly GCA_027323785.1. Lineage (GTDB taxonomy): Bacteria > Acidobacteriota > Terriglobia > Terriglobales > Acidobacteriaceae > Palsa-343. The sequence continues at coordinate 121 of DAHVZZ010000028.1, forward strand.
GTTCTTCCTCGCCAGCACTCCCGGCAGCAGCCCGTCTTCCGCCAGCACCATCGGCAGCCGCGCATACGACATCGTCAGCGCGTTGAACATCCCCAGCGCCGTCAGCGTCCCCCCGGCCACCACCGCCAGTCCCAGCCACTTCCCGCCCAGGCTCGCCGCCACATTCGCCCATGATCCCGTCCTGAAGCTCCCCGCCGGAATCCCCGCCCAGGCCGCCGCCGCCAGAGGAATCGTATACGCCAGCGTCACTGCCGCCGCGCTCATCAGCATGGCCCGCGGATAGTTTCGCTGCGGACGCTTCACCTCCCGCGCCACGGTCGACGCGTTGTCCCAACCCATGTAATTCCACAGCCCCACCACAATCGCCGTCGAGAGCCCGGCCCCTTCGCTCCCGCTCCCACCGCCCCACACCGCCCCATGCGCCACATGAGCCCCGTGCCACGCCGCCGCCCCCACCAGCACCACAAACGGCGACATCAGCAGCACCGACAATCCCATCGATCCATCGCCCACCGCCGGCACACCCAGCAGATTCCACACGCAGCACACCGCGATCAGCGCCAGCTCCCATGCCGAGCCGTGCCAGCCCGCCGTCCAGCCGGGCGCCAGCCGTCCTAGGTACAGCACGAACATCGTCGGATAAATTGCCATATCGAAGATGCTCGCCGTCAGCGACAGCCATGCTTCCTGGTAGCCCCAGAACGGCCCCAGCGCCCGCCGCACCCACACGTAGAAGCCGCCATCCTCCGGCAGCGCCGCCGCCAGCTCCCCGATCATCAGCGCCGTCGGCAGACTCCACACCAGCGGCAGCACCAGCAGAATCGCCAGTCCCGCTCCGTAGCCCGCGCTCAGAATGTCCTCGATGCCGTACGGTCCGCCCGACACCATGAACCAGGTCGCGGCCACCAGAGGCAGCAACCGCATGCCTCGCCTCATCTCGGGTCTCTTCCGGATCGCTGCTCTCCTTCACCTGCGCGGCACAAGCCTCCCTCTGGCTGGCCGCTTCACCATCGGTACAGGGGGGGTGAATCAGAATCTATCCTGCTTTGTCTCCCCTGCATAGAAAAAACGCCACCTCCGCGGTGGCGTTTTCAAAGTACGACAAAGCAGCGATCAGGAAGCTTTCTTCCGATGCCTTTCTTCCGGCCGATAATCCGTTTCGCAGTAGTTTCGCAGCCAGCCGTAAACCTCCACGCGCGCCTCCTGCCCCGCTCCCACGCCCGCCTCGCGCTCAAACCGGATTCGCCCGTGATTCCGCTCCAGGATTCCCTCCGCCAGCGGTGCCCGCTGTCCGGGATGCACCGAAACCACAGCCCCTCCCCGTCCCAGCTCTCCGCTCAGGCTGCGCGCCTCCCGCGCATTCAGCCCTATATCCAGGAAGGAGTTCTCGAACCCAGGACCCGAGTAGCCCTGCTCTCCGAATAGCCGTCCTTCACCTGTTCCGAATTTCATGCCGGAGCTGCCAGTCGTTCTGCGCTCCTCGCTCGGCTGGCTCCCTTCCGCCGGATTCGCGCGGGACGCCATCCCTCCAAAAATCTCCTCTCGGCGCGCCCGGCGGCTCCGCTCGCTCTCTTCTTCAGCCACCGGCCGATCCGGCAAATCTCGACGCAGAGTGCGTGGCATCGTTGTCGGCACTTCTCCTCCCGGAATCGGCCCCGGCCGCGCCACCGACGGAAACGCGTTCCCCGATCCCGGAGCCAGTCCCGCCGGTGTCACCGCTTCGTCGTGCGATGCTGGCCCGCCAATCGAACCCGTTGCCTCCGGATTGCTGGCTCCCAGCCTCGGCTTGCCGCCTTCCGAGCTCGCCACGGCCTTTCGCGGCGAACAAAACGCTGCGCCAATCTCGCTGACGCGAAAACCCTCGTCCATCAGTTCATCGATTGCCCGGTCCGCATCTGCGCTGTTCTCGAAGTACCCCAGCACCACGCGATCTTCCGGCTCGCTCCCAATCCCTGCCGTCATTACAACCTCTCTCTCCAAACCGCCCGTTGACACAGGCTAGTCACGTCAGATGCAGCC
>DAHVZZ010000046.1:0-8509 GCA_027323785.1 Acidobacterium sp.
CGTCCGCGTCCGCCGGTGCACTTCCATCTGCCGGATCATCTCCGTCGCCGTGAATCCGTCCATCTCCGGCATCTGCACATCCATCAGCACCAGGTCGAATCTGTCCGCGGCAAACATCTCCACCGCCTTCCGCCCGTTCCCCGCCAACGCCACCGTGTGCCCCAGATGCTCCAGCAGCCGCGTGGCCACCATCTGATTGATCTGGTTATCCTCGGCAATCAGCACCCGCAGCCCCCGCCGCGCCGCCGGCATCCCCAGCAGTTCCGCCTCCACCGGCGCGCATCCACCCAGCGCCTTCCGGATCGCCGCCAGCAGATCTGCCCGCCGCACCGGCTTGTACAGGCACGAACAGATCCCCAGCTGCCGGCACCGCTCCAGATCCATTCCCCGCGTCGTCGACGTCAGCATCATGATCGTCGGCACCGCCAGCCCCGGTGTCTTCCGGATCCGCTCCACCATCGCCAGCCCGTCCATCTCCGGCATGTGCATGTCCGTCACCAGCAGCTGATACGGCTCCCCGCGCTCCTGCGCTGCCTGCAGCAGCATTACCGCGTCCGCCCCGCTCGACGCCTCCGTCGCCGCCATCCCGCTCCGATTCAGCATATTGCCCAGAATCAGCCGGTTCGTCGCGTTATCGTCCACCACCAGCGTCCGCACTCCCAGCAGCGCGTCCTCGCTTCCCTTCGCCTCTTCTTTCGCCGCCCCCACCGCGCCGCGCAGCGGAACCGCGAAATGGAACCGTGATCCCCGTCCCACTTCGCTCTCCACCCACAGCTTCCCGTTCATCAGCGCCGCCAGCCGCGTGCAGATGCTCAGCCCCAGTCCCGTCCCGCCAAACTCCCGCGTCGTCGATGAATCCGCCTGCGCGAACGGCGAAAAAATCACCTGCCGCTTCTCCTGCGCAATCCCGATCCCCGTATCCGACACCGTAAAGTGCAGCCGGTACTCCGTTGCCGTTTCCCGCACCCGGCTTCCCTCCAGCCGAACCCCCAGCTCCACCTCGCCCTCGTGCGTGAACTTGATCGCGTTCCCCACCAGGTTCAGAAACACCTGCCGCAGCCGCGCCGGATCGCCATGCACCCGTTCCGGCACGCCCGCCCCGATGTCGCACAGCAGCTCCAGCCCCTTCTCGTCCGCCCGCACCGCCAGCGTCTTCAGCGATTCCTCCATCAGCGCGTACAGATCGAAATCAATCGCCTCCAGCTCCACCCGCTCCGCTTCGATCTTGCTGAAGTCCAGTACGTCGTTGATCACCGCCATCAGCCCGTCCGCCGACACCCGCACCGTCTCCAGGTATTCCCGCTGCTCCGGCGTCAGCTTCGTGTCCAGCGCCAGCGACGTCATCCCCAGTACGCCGTTCAGCGGCGTTCGGATTTCATGACTCATGTTCGCCAGAAACTCGCTCTTCGCCCGGTTCGCCGACTCCGCCTGGATGCGCAGCGCCCGCGCCTCCTGCAGCTGGTTCCGGATCAGCCGCGTCTGCGCCCGCACCCGCCGCCGCAGAATCACATTCCACATCGCCACGCCGATCGCCAGCGCCAGCAGTACCGCCACCAGAATCAGCGTGTGTTGCGCCGTCCACCACGACGGGCTCGACAGCACCACCACGCCCTCCGGCGAATCCAGCAGCAGTTCCATCGCCTCCGGCGTCTTCTTCCGCGTCACCAGAATGTGGCACACCCCGGTCACCCGTACCCGGCTTCCCGGCGCCAGCTTCGCCGGAAATCCCGGCCCCCGCACCGGCAGCGCCGCCGTAAACTCGGTCCCATCCCCGTTCAGCACCAAAGCCTGCTCCGTCGGCGTCCGCGACCGGTAGAGAACCGTCCCCTCCACCTCCACCCGCTCCGCGTCATACGCGCCCAGCAGACCCTCCGCTGCCGTCAGCTTCGTCGGCGGCGGCACCGGTGCACGCCCCGCCGAACGCACGACCGCGTCCTCCAGCACCGACGTAAAATCCCCAATCGACGGAAACCCCACCACATTCAGCAGCTCGCCCACCTGCACATCCACCGGCTCGTCCGTGAATACGAAGATCCCATGCCGTTGGCCCATCAGCGAGAACTCGCGCTTCCCCCACGTCGACGTCACCACCCCGCGGACATGCACCCGATGCCCGTCGCCCACCCGCATCACCGCCGCCGTATCCGCCAGCGGCAGTTTGAACGGGTCAGCCGGCGGCGCCTGCAGCACCTGCACGTACTTCAGCCCCGGCATGTACAGGTGAACCCCGATGATCTGGCTCCTCTGGTTGAACTTCGTCCCGCACGCCGCCCGCAGCCGCACTTTCGCGTCCACCAGCTTCAGCGCCTCGGCATAATCCCGGTTCAGCGTGATCACTTCCAGCTGATTCGCCCCCATCGCCAGCGTCAAAGTCATGTTGGACTGGTTCGACGCCGCATGGCCCGCGTACGCCGTCACCCCCGTCTGCCGCCGCACCGCCCGCACAATCCCTTCCACCGCTATCCACTGCGAATCATGCTGATCGATCGAGATCGCGTCAAAGCTCTCCAGCGGAGCCGGCGGCAGCGGCGCATGCCCCAGCTTGCGAAAGCTCGCGTGTACCAGTACCGGATCCACGTTCCCCGGACCCGTCACCGCATCCACGCTCACCAGATCTCCCGGCCGCAAATCCGGCTGCTTCTGCCCCCGCAGATCGACGAAAATGCTGTCGTGCCGCCCCAGCAGAAATAACGCTCCCAGATCCGGATCGAAATACGTCACCTGCGCCCGCGCCAGATGCACCGGATAACCCCGCCGCGCCTCCGCCTGGCTCAGACTGTGCGCCGCATGAACCGTCCGCAGCACCGGCAGCGATGCCGCACCCGCCGCCGGCATCCATCCCGCTACCACCGCAATCGCAGCGCCGGTCAGCCAAACCCGCAGCCAGATACAGCAAAGCCTGCGCCGCTCACCCTCGCGCCCCTTCGCCGTCCTGCCGCCCACTCTCACCGTCTCTCCTTACCTTTGCCCGCACGCGTCCATTCTGGCAGTGCTGCTCGACTTATCGGCAGTGTTGTCCGCCAGTATAAGGCTTATAACTTCGCGAAACCTACATCTTCCATGGGATCGCCGGGCACCCGAGTGCTATCCCTTCCTTTCCCCTAAACAGCAAAAGGCCGGAAGCTCTTCGCCCCCGGCCCTCATTCAATCTCCGTTTTCCCGCTTAGTTGGCTCCCGGACCCTTCTCCAGCGCCGCCTGCTTTTCCGCCAGCACCTGGATCACGTGCTGCTCCAGCTTCGCCGCCTCCGGCATCAGCGCCTCCGCCTTCGCAATCTCCGGATCCGACTCCGCCTGCACCTTCAGCCCCGCCGACTCCCCAAACTGCGTCGTAAACAGGCTCGACTTGATATTCGTCTTCACCCAGTCCTCGTTCGCCTTGAACTCCTGCGGCGAATACTGGATACCCTGCTTGTCCAGGTACTTCTTAAAGTCCTTCAGCACCGCGTCGTTCACCACGAAATCCTTCGTCAGCGTCCGATGCGCCAGGTACTGCTCCGTGAATCCCTGGAACATCCCCATATCCAGAACCACCTTCTCGAATCGCGTGGCCTTCGGCGGAGCGTAATGCACGTCCGGCGTAATCCCTCCGCCCCCGTACACCTTCCGCCCCGAATCCGTAAACCGCACTTCCCGGTTCTTCGGCTTCGGCTGGTCGTGGTCGTAATAGTAGTCGTACAGCGAAACCCCGTTATAGTTCCGCTGGATCAGCCGCCCGCTCGGCGTGTAGTAGTGATATGTCGTCAGCGCCAGGCCCGTCCGGTCCGACAGCGAGTACACCGTCTGCACCAGCCCCTTGCCGAACGTCGTCTGTCCCAGAATCAGCGCCCGGTCGTGATCCTGCAGCGCTCCCGTCACAATCTCCGCCGCCGACGCCGTCCCGTGATTCACCAGCACCACAATCGGGAAGTCCTTCCCCCCGTTGCCGTGCGTCGCCCGGTAAACCTGCTCCGGATACGCCCGTCCCCGCTGCGACACGATCACCTGGCCCCGCTTCAGCAACCGGTCGCATACCGCCACCGCCTCCACCAGAACCCCGCCCGGATTCCCCCGCAGATCCAGCACCAGGCCCTTCACGTTCGGCCCAAAGCTGTTCATCGCGTCGTCGAACTCCCGGCCCGTCGTCTCCTGGAACTGACGGATATGGATGTACCCAATCCCCGGCTGGATCATGAACGCCAGGTCCACGCTCCTGTTCGGAATCTCCGCCCGCACCAGATGGAACACCAGCGGCTTCGGCGCTCCAACGCGCTTCATGGTCACCGTCACGCCCGTGCCCTTCGCGCCCTTCAGCCGGTTCGCCACTTCCGTCGACGTCAGCCCTACCGCGGGCTTCCCGTCGATCGTCAGAATCTCGTCCCCCGGGTGAATCCCCGCCTTGAACGCCGGCGACCCCTCAATCGGATACACCACCACCACATGGTCGCCCACCGGCTGGATCAGCATCCCCACCCCGTAGTACTTCCCGTGCTGGTCCTCCTGCATCCGCGCAAACGCCTTCGGCCCATAAAAGCTCGAGTGCGGATCCAGCGTGTGCAGCATCTCCGGGATTGCCCCGTCGTAAATCGCCTCGCTCGGCATCTTGCCCGTCAGCGGCTCGGCGTAGTTCTTCGCCACCAGCGCGTACACGGATCCGAAGGTCTTCAGACTCTGCCGGAAAGCCGACTCGCTGGAGGCCGACTGCGCCCCCACCTGCTGGCTGACAATCATGCCCCCCAGCGCACAGATGGCGAAGAAGACAATAAGAGAGAAAATCGTGCGGCGGGTGCGGATAGACATTCTGTCAGGAATCCTGCGCTTCACCCGGACCATGAGGCGTGCGATCCTGCCGATGCGAAGCGATCTGCCTCAGTATACCAGCCGAATCCCCAGCCCTTCCCCAACCGGCGCCCTGGCTGCCCCGTCTCCCCAGGGGAGGGGCCAATCTTCAACTGTCCCTCCGGATAACCCAGCGCCAATGCTAACTCCTGGAGCCTGTTCACCCTCCGGAACCGCCCCACCCACGCACCACAGCAGTCCGGACCTCCCTGATGTATGGTCAGTGATGAAGAGCTGACCATGGCAATTACGATGGCGAATTTCTGGGGCCTCCTGGGCGGCCTGCTGGTCCTGGCTTATCTGGCCAACCGCTTTGCCCACCGCACCCGCGTCCCCGACGTCATCGTCCTGCTGCTCTGCGGAATCGCCGTCGGCCCCGTCCTCCACTGGATTCATGCGGAACGCTACCCCCAGGCCACCCGCAGCGTCGGCATGCTGGCCCTTATCCTCATCCTCTTCGCCGCCGGCCTCGAGCTCGACCTGCGGCGCGCGCGACGCCAGTTCCTCGCCGGAACCATCCTCGCCATCCTCAGTTATGGCCTCACCATGGAGGGCGTCCACCTCTTCTGCGTCCACGTCCTCCACATGAGCCGCATCGCCTCCCTGCTGGCCGGCGCCGCCCTCGGCTGCATGAGCGGAGCCATCGTTCTCCCCATGCTCGAGCAAATGAACCTCCGGCCCGAGCTCAAAACCGCCCTCGTCGTCGAAGCCGCCTTTGGCGACGGCCTCGGCGCACTCGTCATGGGCGTCCTCCTCAGCCTCATCGCCGGCGGGGTCACCAGCCATACCAGCGGCGGCACCATCCTCGGCGGAATGGTGGTGCAGTTCATCCTCCGCTTTCTCCTCGCCTTCGTCATCGGCGTTGTGGCTGGCTTCCTCTGGGCTCGCCTGCTGCCCAAAATCTCCAGCAACCGCTTCTGGCAGGTCCTCTCCTTCGGCGCCGTCCTCATCGTCTTCTCCCTCACCCATGCCCTCGGCGGCAGCGACCTCTTCGCCGTCATGGTCTTCGGCGCTACCCTCGCCAGCCTGCTCGGCCCCGGCAGTTTCCTCCGCGATCTCGAACTGGATTTCAATCCCACCGACGAAGGCAGCCGCATCCTCACTTTCCACGCGGAGCTGGCTTTCCTCGTGCGCAGCTTCTTCTTCGTCCTCCTCGGCGCCATGATCCAGTTCCGCGGCCTCCGCGATCAGCTCCTCCCCAGCATCGGACTCCTCATCGTCATCGTCCTGGCTCGCTTCATCTCCGTTCAGATCAGCCGCCTCGTCTGGCGTGGCGTCACCTCGCGCGAACGGGAGCTGGCCACCACCCTCATCCCCCGCGGCCTGATTACCGCCGTCCTCGCCCTCCAGGCCATCGAGGCCAGGCCTAACGACCTCGTCTTCTTCCCCTCCCTCACCTTCGCGCTCATCCTCCTCACCAACGGGCTCGGCCTCATCGCCACCGTCCGCGCCAAAGGAGCCGAAAAACGCCTCGCTCCGGAAAAGGCCGCTTAGCCGGGCCTGAGTTTTTCACGGCTCTCCCACCTCCCTCCAGCCCGCCGTCCCAAAGTTCGCTTCCGCCTTTCCAGAGTCAGCCGCCGTGATTACAATGATGGGCGCTCCCGGAAGCCGCCTTGCTGTCGCTGCGAATGGGGCGTAGAAAAGCGATTTTCCACTGACACCCACCCCGAAGGAACCAGCCGGCGCCTCCCGCGGCTTTTCCCTCAGGACGGACGCCCCGCCTCCACAGCCGCGGCGTCGTGCAGGTGCCGGAAAAGCCTTTCCTGCTATTCGATTTCAAGGAGAATCCACGATGGGTGATTCGTCACGCAGAACCTTCCTTAAGGGCGGTGCCGCCGCCATGCTCACCGCCGGCGCGCTGCTCACGGCCAACGCCCCGGAAGCCCTGGCCGCGCCTCCGCCGCCACCAGACTCGCCGGAGCCGGATGCTTCCTTCCAGCCCGCCTCCACCAATGTCCCCCAGGCGCAGTACCCGTGCATCGACGCCCAGCGCCGCGTCAAGTTCCGCATCAACGCTCCCGGCGCCCAAAAGGTCCAGATCATGGTCGGCGGCGGCGGCGGCGAAACCCCCAAAATGGACCTCGTCAAGCAGGCCGACGGCGCCTTCACCCTCACCACGCCCCCCATCGTCGAAGGCTTCCACTATTACCCCGTCTGGGTGGATGGCTTCGAGGTCACCGACCCCGGTAGCCGTACCTACTACGGCGACAGCCGCGACATGAGCGGCATCGAGATTCCCTCGCCGCTCGCATCCGACTCCTTCTATGAAATTCGCGACGTTCCCCACGGCCAGGTCCGCGAGAACTGGTATCACTCCAGCGTCACCGCCACATGGCGCAGAATCTTCGTCTACACCCCGCCCGGCTACGACCACCACCAGAAGATGCGCTATCCCGTCCTCTACCTCCAGCACGGAGCCGGCGAGGACGAAACCGGCTGGACCAAACAGGGCCGCGCTCAGTTCATCATGGACAACCTCATCGCCTCCGGAGAAGCGAAGCCCATGATCGTGGTCATGGCCAATGGCTACGCCAAACGCGCCGGCACTCCGCTGCCCGATGTCAGCAAGGGCGGCCGCGCCGCCTTCTTCGCCCAAATGAACGTCCTCATCGGCGGCTTCCCCGACGACCTCACAAAGGTAATCATTCCCTTCGTCGACACAAACTACCGCACCCTCACCGACCGCAACCATCGCGCCATGGCCGGCCTTTCCATGGGCGGCATGCAGACCTTTGAAATCACCCTCACCCACCTCGACATGTTCTCCTGGATCGGAGGCTTCAGTGGCGCGCCCTTCTTCTTCGGCCCTCAGAAGTTCGACGCCAAAACCTCCTTTGGCGGAGTCTTCGCCGATCCCGCCGCCTTCGCCAAACGCGTCCATCTCGTCTGGCTCGGCGCCGGTACCACGGAAATGCCCATGATCCACCGCGCCGTCGTCGGATTCCACGAAGACCTCGTCCAGGCGGGCATCAAACACGTCTTCTACCAGTCGCCCGGCACCGCCCACGAATGGCTCACCTGGCGAAGAGACCTCAATAACTTCGCTCCCCGCCTCTTCCGCGCCTAACCCACGCCAACACCACCACGTTCAGCCATTCACAGAAAACCGTGGATGGCTGAACCGAACCAGCACCGATCCATCCAGAAGGAGGCTTCGGCGAGATGGCGGGCCACAGCGACGACGGCGCGGCCGTGTCCTTTGGCCGGTTGCAGCCGCTGGTAGAGTCTGCCGATGTGCGATTCGCGATAGGCTTGAGGCGCACCGCGCAGGTGGCTGCTTCGACGAAGCCCCACTTGAGATACCCTTCAGTTCGCGCTCACACGCGAGGCCACCATCTTCCACTGGCCGCCGTCGTAGAACAACAATCCGAAGGCATGGACCGTCGAGCCGCTGGCGATGGAGGAACCTCCCGCCACCGTCGTCCCCGTCTGCTGGTAAACCGTCACCGAACTCGCTCCCGTCAGGGTTGTGAAAGCGCAGTCGCCGGGCAGTGTGAGAGTGAAACTCCCTGACCCTCCGCTCTGTATCGCGCTGGCCACCGTGCCCGTCAGCCCCTGCGGCTCCAGTTCGAGAGTCGATGCTGTGATCGTCCCCGCCATCATGCCCGACCCCATGCCGCCGCCGCCCATCATCCCTCCGCCGCCCGCCATCATGCCCCCCGAGCTGATCGGCATCACGCTCTGGCCGGCATA
>DAHVZZ010000290.1:0-8371 GCA_027323785.1 Acidobacterium sp.
GATCGCCAGCGCCAGCAGCACGCCCGTCATGATCGACGGCAGCGCCATGGGCACACAGATCCGCATGATCACCTTGCCCGGCGTCGCTCCCAGCGCGTGCCCGGCTTCGCGCAGCGTATTCGGCACCTGCCGGATGGCCACCTCGCTGGTGCGCACGATGTAGGGCAGCGAAATAATCGCGAGCGCGATGCTGGCCGCGGCCACGGAAAAGTGCCAGCCCAGGTCCATCACCAGCGTCACATACGCGAAGTAGCCCACCACGATCGAGGGCACGCCCACCAGCACATCTGTCATGAAACGAATCGTCGGTGTCAGCTTCCCGCCGGGAAACTCTGCCAGATAAATCCCAGCCGCCAGCCCCGGGGGCAGGGCCAGCACAATGCCGCCCACCGCCAGCACCGCCGTGCCTTCAATCGCCTGCAGCAGTCCGCCGGCCACCCCGTTGGTCACCGTCGAAAGCACCGTCCAGTTCATGGCGCCCGCGCCCCGCGCAAACACCATCTCCAGAATCCACACCATGGCCCCGCCCAGCAGGACAAAGGCCAGCCCGCTCAACCCCCATCCCAGCCAGTTAAAAATCCGCCGCCGCCATGCCACCATCGGCCGCGGCCGCAGAATTTCCGCCCGAACTTCCGCCATTACAGCCATGATGTCGCCCCCGCGCGCTGCCGGTTTCCGTAGTAGAGCAGAATGCGAGCCGCACTGTTCACAATCACAGAGATCACGCACAACACCAGCGCCACTTCTGACAGCGCCCGTACCGCCATGCCGGTCGGATCCGTCAGCGCGCTGTCCAGCTGCGACGCGATAAACGCCGCCATCGTAAAGATGGGCGCGTAGATATTCTTCGGCAGGTAATTCAGCGCGCCTCCGCTGATCATCAGCACCGCCATGGTCTCGCCCAGCGCGCGGCCGGTCGCCAGAATCGTGGACGCGATCACCTCGCGGCGCACGCCCGGCAGCAGCACGCTCCACAGCGTCTCCCACCGTGTCGCGCCCAGCGCCAGCGCCGCTTCCCGCAGCCCGGTCGGCTGGCTCACCAGCGCGTCGCGCACCGTCGCCGTGATCAGCGGAACAATCATCAGCGTCAGCACCAGACCCGATGTCAGCAGCCCGTAGCCGCTTCCCGTATCTCCGCCGATGTACGGAATGAACCCAAAGTGCGCCGCCATCCACGGAAAGACATAATGCCCGAGGAACGGAATCACCACCACCAGGCCCCACAACCCGAACACCACGCTCGGCACCGCCGCCAGCATCTCCACAAAAAAGGAGATCCACGGCCGTATCGGCCCCGGCACGCCTTCCGCCAGAAACATGGCCGAACCCACCCCCAGCGGCACCGCAATGGCCACCGCAATTGCCGTGCTCAGCAGCGTCCCCGCAATCAGGAACAAAATGCCGTAATGCGCACCCACCAGGATCTGTTGCCCGTGCACCGTGATCGGATCGGCATACATGTTCCCCAGGTTCCAGTCGTTGCTGGTGATAAAGCTCCATCCGTTCAGCTTCACCGACGGCCAGGAGTATTCCGTCAGGAACCACAGGATGGCGATCAGCCCCACGCCTGGCAGGATTGCCAGCGGCGTAATCATCCGCCGGAAGGTGAGAAATCCCTGTTGCCGCGCCCGCTTGCGCATGGGCGGCAAAAGCCGAGGCGCGGAAGGCTCCTGCCCCCCGCGCGTCTCGGCTGTTCCACCCTCAGCGGCTGTGACGCCGCTGAGGCCCTTGATGTCCAGCCCTTTGCCGCTCACTGAATCTCCGCGATCTGCGCCTTGCTCAGCTGCACCACCGAAGGCGGCAGAGCCACGAAGTGAACCTTCTGCATGAAGTGCGGCGCATTGCCGCCGCTCTTGCTGATGGCCCAGGTGAACAGCTCGCGCAGCGCCATGGCCGTCTCCGAGGAAGGCTGGTTCTTGTTCACCAGCGCGTACTCGTAGTTGATGATCGGGTAAGACTGCGGGCCGGGAGCAAAGATCAGGCTGATCCGCTCATCCTTCGGCGTCTTCGCAACCATCTGCGCCGCCGCCGCCATGGCCGTCGCCGCGCTCGGCAGAACGTAATGGCCGGACCGGTTCTTCAGCTCCGCGATTCCCATGTGGTCGCTGATGATCGCGTCCTCGAAGCTCGTCCCGATGTAGGCCACCGAGTACGGATTGCCCTTCAGCGCCGAAACCATGCCCGGGTTGCCTTCCGCGCCCAGACCGCCCGAAACCGCCGGCCAGCTCACCGACGTTCCGTACGCCAGCGAATTCGCCCAGTCCGGCGTGCTGAACGACAGGTACTGCGTGAAGATGAACGTGTCGCCGCTGCCGTCCGTGCGGTGGATCGGAATGATGGTGTGGTTGGGCAGCTTTACGCCCGGGTTCATCGCCGCAATCTGCGAATCGTTCCACTTCGTGATCTTGCCCTGATAGATAGCCGCCAGCACCGGACCGCTCAGCTTCAGGTGCCCCCCGTTCAGTCCGGGAAGGTTGTAGTTCACCATCTGCATCGAGATCGCCAGCGGAATGTTCAGCATCCCCGGGTGCGCCTTGACCATCGCGTCCGGCATATAAGCGTCCGATGCGCCGATCTGCGCGATACCCGCGATCGACTGCGAAATCCCGGTGCCGCTGCCCGTCGACTGCGTCGTGATCCTCACGTTCCCGTGCGCATGCGTGAACACAGGAACCCACAGGTTGAACAGCGGATACAGCAGGCTCGATCCGGTCTCGAGAATGCTCACCTGAGACGCGGCCAGCGTCGCCCGCGCTCCCAGCAGTGCCGCGACGGCGAACGCAAGCGTAAAGGCAATACCCCGCAGCAGATTTCTGCTCGTGGGGACAAAAGAGAATTTGCGGGAGTGCGACACGTTACCCCTCCATAACTTTCGAGTGCCCGATCCCTGGGCACGGATTTGGAAGACCACATCTGGCCGAATACTCGGCTTCTGATTGGGACGCTACGCGACCATCTTTGCCGCTGTTTTACAAAACAGGGAAAACATCGGATTTTAACCGCATTTTCACAATTCACCCCCGGGGCTTGCCCGACTTGCCCTACTCCAGCCGGTAACGCGTCTCCGCCAGGTGGTACAGCGGACGCCATACCAGCCGGTTGATGGTAACCACCATCAGCGCCATGATGATCGTCCCCGCCAGCAGCACCGGGTAATTCCCGTGGTCGCTGGCCGCGCTGATCTGCGCTCCCAGTCCCAGGGTCGCGAGCGTCCGCCCCTTCAGATCGAAGTACTCGGCCACAATCGACGCGTTCCACGCCCCGCCGGAGGCCGTAATCAGTCCGGTGATCAGAAATGGAAAGATCCCCGGCAGAATCACCGTGGTCCACCGCTGCCACTCGCGGAACCGGAACAGCCGCGCCACTTCACGCAGCTCCGACGGAATCGCCTGCGCTCCCGCGATCACGTTGAACAGGATCTACCACTGCGCCGCCAGCAGCATCAGCGCAATCGACCCCGCGCCCAGGCCGACGCCCACGCTCTCCAGCGCGATCACGATCAGCGGGAACAGCGCCGTCGCCGGAAACGAAGCCGCAATCTGCGCCACTGGCTGCAGCACCTGCGACAGCTTTGGATTGAACCCAATCGCCACGCCCACCGGAATCGTCCACAGCGAACCGAGCACCAGCGCCGCGTTCACCCGCAGAAGCGTCAGCCCCGCTCCGGCCAGCAGCGTCGTGAATTCATGCAGGTGAATCCCTTCCATCAGTCCGACCGCATGATACGCCGCCAGCCCCACGCCTCCCGCCAGCGCAATTCCGGCCAGCCACCACACCGCTCGCCGGCGCTGAACGGCCGGCGTCGGCTCCGGACGGGGTTCCTGCCGGCGCCGGCGCTCCGCCAGCCCCGCGTAGAACCTCTCCGCCACCGGCCCGAACGTCCGCTGCCCGATCGCCGACAGCATCCGCGAATTACGCAGCGCGTGCAGCACCGGGGACGTCACCCGCTCGGCGCTCTCCACGTTCTCGAACTTGAACTTGTCCGACCAGGCGATTAGCGGCCGCCACAGCAGCTGATCCGTCGTCACAATGATCAGCACCATCGTCCCCAGGCCCCACGCCAGAGCCACCATTTCACCCCGCGAAGCCGCCGTCTGCAGATACGATCCCAGTCCCGGCAGCCGGAATTTCCTGCTTCCCACCGGAAACATCTCGCAGACCATCAGAAAAAACCATCCGTTCGCCACCGAAACAATTGAGTTCCAGATCAGCCCGATGGCCGCGAAGGGCAGCTCCAGATGAAAGAGCCGCTGCAGCCGCGAGAAGCGGTTCACCTGGCAGGCTTCCATCAGCTCCCGCGGAATGCTCTTCAGCGAGGTGTAGAAGCTGAAGGCCATGTTCCACACTTCGCCGGTGAAGATCAGCAATATCGCGCCGAATTCGATCCCGAACTGCCGCGACGGGAACAGCGACATCATCGCCAGCATCACCCCGGGCAGAAAGCTCAGCACCGGGATCGACTGCAAAATGTCCAGCGTCGCGATCATCAGCGTTTCCAGCCGTTTGTTGTAGGCGGCTGTGTATCCGTATGCGATGGCGAACCCCAGGCTCAGCGCGTAGGCCACGAAAATCCGCACCACGGAATAGAACGCGTACAGCGGCAGGTGCGAAGGCCCAAGATGGATCTTCACCTCCGGCACCGCCGAGCTGAACCAGAATTTCGCGATCCAGAGGATCGCATAGAATCCCGCCAGCAGCACCGCCGCGATCGCGAGGTCGATAAACACCGGCCACGTCCGCTCCACGGCAAGAGCCCGCGAGAGCGTCAACCGCTCCATCATGCGCGGTCCCCAGCCGGTAAAATCGCCGGTGCTCTTGCGCTGCGGCCGCACGCTCATCCGGCAGGCTCCGGCGCCGCCTCTGCCGACTCCTCGCCTTCCGGCAGGACAAACCGCCGCCGCGAAACGTCCCAGTCGAACAGTTCCGCGTACCGGCCCCAGTTAATGGCCGTCTCCAGCTGCCGCGCGCACTCGTCGTCGCTGAACTGCTCATCCAGCATGTCCAGGAAAAAGTCTTCCGGCACCGAGTGATCGCTCTTGTTCCGCAGCGCCCGCGTAATCTGCCGCAGCAGCAACACATGATCCAGGGCTGCCTGCCGGAAAAGCTCTTTCTGCTTCAGAATTTCCGACTCCGCGAAGGCTTTCCCATCCGCAGTCGTCGCCGCATCGCCTTCTTCCACCTTCACAAAGCCCAGCAGCTGCGCCGCTTCCACGATCGGGAACAGATCGTCAATCTCAAAACCCAGCTCGTCCGCCAGCCGGTAGATGTCCGTCCGCCCGCCAAAATCGATAATCAGCTCCAGCAGGCCGGCGATACCTCCCGGACGCGCATGAGGCAGCATTTCGTAGCGCATCTGCCGCTGATCCCGGACCCGCCGGCCCTCCAGCACCGGCATCTCCGCCGGCGCCACATCCGGCCGCGTCAGCACCTTGTAGATGTAATCCACCAGCGCCGTGAAAGCCGGATTTTTTCTCTCCCGTGGATGCTGCAGCGCCACCTTAAAATCCGTTCGCACGTGCCCCGGATTCCTTCCCAGCACAATGATCCGGTCCGCCAGCAGTACAGCCTCCTCGATGTTGTGCGTGACCAGGAAGATGGACCGCGTGGGAATGGTCTTCTTCTGCCACAACTCCAGCAGCTCGCCGCGCAGATTCTCCGCCGTGAGCACATCCAGCGCCGAGAACGGTTCGTCCATGAACAGAACTTCCGGCTCCACCACCAGCGCCCGGGCGAAGCCCACTCGCTGCCGCATCCCGCCCGAAAGCTCCTTCGGATACGCAGCCTCGAATCCGTCCAGTCCCACCGTGTCCAGAATCTTCAGGCTCCGCCGATGCCGCTCGGACGCCTCCATTCCCCGAGCCTTCAGCGGAGCCTCCACGTTTTCCTGCACCGTGAGCCACGGAAACAGTGCGAAGCTCTGAAACACAATCGAGACATTGATCTCGGTCGAGCCGACATCTTTCCCGTGCCACAACACGGCTCCGGCCGACGGCTTCGACAATCCCGAAAGCATCCGCAGCAGCGTCGATTTACCCGATCCCGACGGTCCCAGCAGCGCCACAATCTCGCCGGGGTAGACCTCCAGGTCCGTCGCCGCGATCACCTGAATGCGGGCGTCCCTCGACTGCGCGTAGAATTTTTCCACCTTCCGTGCCTGGATAATCGCTTCGCTCATCGCCTGCCGTTCAGTCGCTGGGGTGACCGGTTCATCCTGGATTGCCGTGATTCCAGGCAGCTTAACCTGAGTATTTGTATGATGGGAGGAACGCTGCGGGACGAAGCATCTCCCGATGCCAGCGTATCATCATACGTGAAGGGTTCCTTACGGGATCCATCCCCAGTTGTCCGCTTGACCCTCAGTCAGCAGCATCTTCTCATCGATTTTTTTGAAGACAAGGATTTGGTAAGAATCGAATGTCCGAAAAGCAGGCGGCGAACCAGGCAAAACCCAGGGTGCATGTCGCGGATGACGAGCGCGTCATTGCCGACACCCTGGCAATCATCCTCAATCAGAGCGGTTTCGATGCTACGGCGGTCTACAGCGGCGAAAGAGCCGTGGAACTGGCCCAGGAGATCAAACCCGACATGTTAATCAGCGACGTCATCATGACCGACCTGAACGGCATCGATGCCGCCATTCAGATCCGCGCCATGCTGCCCAACTGCAAGATCCTTCTCTTCTCCGGTCAGGCGGCCACCGCCGATCTGCTCTACCGCGTGCGCGCTCAGGGCCACGAGTTCGAGATCCTCGCAAAACCCGTTCACCCCCAGGACCTGCTGGCTCGCCTGCGCAGCTAGCCCCGGATCCCGCTGAAGTGCTGCAGCCGTAACCGGGTTACGGCTGCACTTTCCGGTGCGGAAACCAGGTGATCCGGAAATCCATGGTCGTGTCCTGGTGCAGGTTGTTGGTGAACTTCGGATAGGTGAGAATCGGAGCTTTGTAGCCCTCGTACTGAACTCTCGCCAGCAGCTCGACATTGCGTCCAATCCTCTTCCGCACTGACCCCTGGTAGTCGTCCTGCGTCGTGCCGCCCTGAATGAACGCGTTATCCACCTTTGCCCGCCGGTACATGAACTGGATGTCCTGATCCGGCGACAGATGATATGTCAGCCATGCCTGGCCGCCCTTGGCATCCCGTCCAATCCAGTCACCCACCAGATTGCCACTGTTCGTCGGCCCCTGCTTTTGGATTACCTCGTAGTAGAAGAAGCGCCCATAATCCAGCCGGTTCGCTACCGGTCCCGCATCGGTGCTCGCCCCCTCCACCCTAAAACTCAGCTGCTGCATCCCCGGGAAGCGTGCCAGATAAATTCCCGGATGCACAGCGGCTCTGCGCGGAGCATCGATCGGGCTCACATCGTCATGCACCAGTGAATCGCAATACAGCGTCACCCAGTGACGCAGAAACGGCAGCCGATAGTCGAAATCGAAGTTGCCGAATCGCGCTCCCGGATCTTTCTTGGAAAACTTCACCGCCTCCGTTACATTCTGGAAACTGAAAAAGCTCTGCAGAAATGTATGCAACGTGATCGGCTCGTGCCCCTTCCCGCCCCAGATCACCATCCGGCTGAACCCTAACTCCAGATTCTTCGTGGGCTTGAAGCTGACCTTCTCCACGTGTACCCATGGCGAATTCGGATCCGTGTGCCCCTTCAGGCTGCCCACAAAAAAGTCGTAGCGAAACGGACCCGTCAGCATCGAAAGCAGTGGAACTCGCAGCGGCCTCACTCGGTCGATCTGAAACTGGTAGATGTCCTGGGCGTTGTCGCTCCACAGCATGCTCGCGCCCTTGTCCGGCCCCATCCAGTGATCGCTCTTGCCAAACGAAATCTCATGTCCCAGCAGGTGGTACGACAACGTCGCTTCCATCACCCGCAAATAGTTGGCGGCGGGAATCGCCCCTTCCGGAAGCGTATCCTGCACCGGATTCGTGGCCAGCGGAATGTCATCCACCGTGTTCGACAGATACCCCGCCAGCGCCGGCGAATACCCGGTTGTGCCCGGCGCATGCTGGTACTCTCCCCGGAAATACAGCGCGAACCGCCCCGCCTGCGCCCGCGCGCTGAATCCCGTGTAATCGTTGAACCCGCTGGCATACGGCCGCCCATAATCGTTGATGATCGTCTGCCCCAGATGGAAGCTGTCCCGCAGCGGTGTTCCCGCGATCCCACGGAATTCCGTATACACACTGCCCAGTTCCGCGGTCGGATGCATCAAATTATTCGCGTTGTCGATATCCGGCTGCACAACATTGAGCACCGAAAGATAAATCTCCTTCGCCTGCTCGTCGTTGCTGTTCTGGATCGCGTCCGCGCTCCGCTCCAGCATGTGTGCGATGCTCAGCCGCGTCCACGGCCGCAAACCCAGATA
>DAHVZZ010000052.1:0-4127 GCA_027323785.1 Acidobacterium sp.
GATCAGGCACGGCCGTCTCAAAACGAACGTCGAACCAGGAAGATAGCGAGGATTACTTCCGTTACCCTCCTCCAATCTCCTTCGAAGTCAATCACATACCGGGTAGGCCCCCGGGGGGTACCTGCCTCCCACCTCACGCCCCAGGCGCCGGCTGGCTGACTCGCTGACCCGCTCCCCCAGCATCTCTGGACATCTGCCTTCGTTCGTAGCAGTTACACTCCACAGCCCCTGGACGAAAAATGCAGGTTCATGAAAACAAAGTGCTTCCCAAAAACTTGATACCCAGGGGGGCGCAGCCGCGAAAGCTCCGGCCCCTCCAGACCGAATCATCAATGCCCTGCTCTCCGATCTGCCTTCAGTTCCTGGTTGACGATGGCCTCCGCTGCCTGGGCCTCCAGAACCCAGCTGCTGGCCGCCGAGATGGTGGTCTCGTCCTCAAACCAGAGCATCCCAAAGTTCGTAATGCACTCCGGGAAGTCCGGCTTGATGACCACATAGCCGGGGATCATGGCGCCGGGAATATAGGAGTTATCCCCGCGGTTGTTTGAATAGGTCTTCAGCTTCGATCGGGTTCCGATGGCCGCAATGTAGGACACACTGGAAACCGGATGGGTTCCCAGCAGATAATTAGCCGCGCGCAGCGTATATTGCGGTCCCACGATCTTCGGAAACGCCTCGTGCAGGAAGTACATCTCCGCGCCGAAGTCCGCCACCTGCTCCGAGCCGCCCCAGTTGGCGCGCGCGGGCGGCACGCCGAAGGGGGTCGCGGCCAGCTGCCGATTGAGCTGCGGAATCCAGGCCGCAAGCGCTGTTTTGAACTGCGCTTTGTAGCTGGCGTTCAGGTAAGGCAGGGCTCGTACCGCTGTCCATCCCTGGAAGCCGAGGTGCTGCAGCATCTGCGGGAACAGCTGCTCCACCCGGTGCTTGTACGGCTCGGCCCCGTTCGTCGCGATCATCAGCTCCAGCGTCGCTGACCAGTCCGGAGCTCCGAAGCGCATGAACTTGGCAAACCGGCTGGGCATGGGATGCGTTCGCGCGTGGTTCCACAGCATGATCGCGGTATCGAGGCACTCCTTGGCCAGCGGATCGTTCCAGCCTTTCAATACGGTCGAAGCAGCGGCCAGCGAGGTCGCGGCCCCGTATTCGTCGAAATCGTTGTAGTTGGTCCATGCCCAGCGGTCATCCGGCTTGCCCGAGTAGTTCCCCTCAATCTGGTCGGGGCCGAGCTTCGGGTCGTAGATGCGGCCGTCGGTCTGCGATGCCGCGTCGCCGACGAAGGTGTATCCCTCCAGGTACGGCGACTGGATCCCCATGATCGGATGTCCGAATGCCTTCACCTGCGCCAGCTGCTGCAGTACGCCGTGCTCCACCTGCTCAATGGCGTCCGGCACACCGTCCGGCTTGTGCATGATCACCGACCGCGCTTTTTCGTTGACGGATAGCTCATCCCACTTCATGTGGAAGGTGCTGTAGGCCAGCGACAGGTTCTGGATGGTCGCGTACTGTCCGTAGTCGTCGTTATCGAAGTCGCCCGCGTCGAACCACCCGCCCACATTCAGGCCCGGAACATGCTGACCCGCCTTGTAGGGGGAATAGGTCTTCGGCCCCATCCAGTAGCCATCGAAGTGCGGTGTGTTGGCCGGCGCCTGCCGCGCGTCATCCAAATGCGCCACGCCATGCCACACGTGGTACCCGTCGCGCACGGAGACATGATCCATCTGCACGGCCAGGAATCCGTCCAGGGTGGTCTGCCAGGTTTTTGTGTAAACGTTCCTGGCGATGGGGAAAACGTCGGATCGTTCACCCGCATACGCAATTCGGTAAAGTCCGGGCTCTTTCACCGACGAGAAATCGAACCTTGCGTAGTCATAACGCAGCCATGGCTTGGGCGTTGAAATGGGTCCAGCGTACGCCTGCTTCCAGCTTCCATCGCTGGACAGCCGAAGCAGTTCCGCTGTCTTCGGAGCCTTGAAATTTGGGTCGAGCTCGATAATGGCGACCTTCGAGAAGTTCGTGGCATAACCGACCTGACTGTGCGCGATCATCGGCGGCCGCGTCCAGTTGGGAATGTAGTTCGGACGGATGTGCCAGACGATGGCATCCTTTGTCTTGCCGGCTGGAATCAGCGTCCGCATCACGTACCAGCCGTTCTGCGCCTTGTCCCGTCCGTCAAAAAGAAGCAGCGGCCCGGAGTCGGACGTAACGCTGATTCGATCCAGCGGGTCGGCCGCCGCCAGCGTAATGGATTTGCCCGACGCGAATGGAAGGGGTTCGGTGTAGCCCTCGGCCTTATGCCACTGCTCCACATACCAGACGCGCTTGGGCGTTCCCGGCCTGGGAGGAGACTTGATCATCCGATCTTCCGGATAGCGCGGCATCACTCCGAAGACCTTGTTATCCACCACATAGGACTTATCCATGTAGATGGATGGCAGAAACTCCAGGTTGAAGCCGGCCTTGCCCACGAGGATCGCCGGCAGCGGCTGGTCCAGGTTCACGGTTACCTTCACACCGCCCGGTTCCGCGGCCACCACCACGTGGTAGCTCAGCTTGTACGCCGGGTAGGAGAGATTCGCCGTAAGGCGGTCGTGTTCCTGATCCGCCTGATGCGACTGGAGAGTGGGTATCGTGTCCCATTGTTCCGGCGTCGGCAGCAGGCGCACGCTGCCATTGGTGGCGATGCGGTGTCCGTGCAGAATAATCTGCATCGCCGCGTCCTTCTGGTCGAAGAACACCGGACTGTAGTTGTCGTCGTAAAGCATGATGCTCACGCCGCGAGCGTTCAGGTAGCCGTTGTCGGTCACCTTCATGTGCATTTCGGGGGTGCTTGCTGCATGTGTGGGCAGGCAGGAAACGAGCGAAATCAGCGAGCAAAACAGCAGGACCATTCGCAGGCGAAAGGACATTGGGGCCACTCCAGTAGTAATCGTTTACGGAGGCCAATCATATCCGCACACCAGCGTCCGGTCAAACGCAAGGATCAGACTGATGGCGAAAGCTAGGCGGCAGGCTGCGCAGGAATTCGCAGCCCGCTATTGCCCCCCATCCGGAAATCCGCCCGCTACCAGGCGACCGTCGGAGGCAGGAATTCGGCGAACAAATCGTCGTAGTACGGCTTCAGTTCCTTGATGTTGGGTTTGGAGTGGCCTTTGGAATAAAGGTCGTACTGGTTGAACTTGAGCACCCAGGGAAGCATGGCGCGATCTTTGTCATTGCAAAGATGATCGTAGGCGCCGTGCTTGTGCCACGGGTAGAAGGAGTGAAAGCGCAGCATGTAGAGAGCCTCGTCCTGCAGATACGGCTTCATGATCTCGGCCATGTATCCATCGTGGCCAAAGCTCATATGTACGTTCTCAAGGCCGCAGCCCGGTTCATAGATGCCGTACGTCGTCTGGTATTCGGGGACGGCGGTGTCGGGATTCTTCGCAAAGTACTCGTGGTAGACGATGTCCTCGGACCACGCGCAGCCGACAGGGAAAGTGTCGCCCACGACGCTCCACTGTGGCTCGCCGTAGAGGCAAAGCACCTTGCCCAGGTCGTGCAGAAACCCGGTCAGGACCATCCAGCGAGGATGGCCGTCACGGCGGATGGCTTCGGAGGTCTGGAGCAGGTGTTCGATCTGGGTCAGGTCCGTATCCGGATCGCTGTCGTCGACCAGGGTGTTCAGGAAGTCGGCAGCCTCCCAGATGGATTTCTGCCCCTTCGTCAGCCCGAAGTACTCCTGCTCTTTCGCGAGGACGTATTCGAGCGTCTGGTTCTCGTGGTTCAGGCGGTAAAACTCGGCGACTCCGGGCAGGGCGGCCGCGTCGTACTGGCGGAATTGCTCGCGGGACCGGCCCTCCTTGTAGCGGCCGACCAGAAAATCGTCCCACTCTTCCATATCCGCGCTGAGCGGCTCGGCTGTTTTGACTGTGTTCACGCTGTTTCCTCTCCGGGGAGCGAGGTGCGCCGGATTTGCCCGGCAAATCATGATAGTCCAGGCCGGGCTGCGCAGTCTTGTGACAGAGTTCAGGTCATTCTGCACCCGGTTCAGGCCATCGCGGCCCGCAGTTCGGCGTGGGCGTCGTGGCGGTCCGCCCCTGGATTCGAGAGTTTTCGAAAGCGGCATTGCCATAGCAATATCCCAA
>DAHVZZ010000069.1:0-4319 GCA_027323785.1 Acidobacterium sp.
GCGGAATGGCGCTGTTGACGAGGGCGCGATTGGTATTGGGCAATCGCTCGTATTCGTATTGGAGGCCGAGGGAGAGGGTCAGGCGGGGAAGGGGCTTCCAGTCGTCGGCGGCGTAGGCGGCGTAATCCTCGGTACTGAACCACCAGCTGGTGTAGCCGAGGGTCTGGCGGAAGCGGTCGTAGCAGGGGTAGGGGCCGGCGGCAATGGACGATGCGTCGCAGCTGTCGGGCGCGAGCATGTCGGAGATAAAGTTCAGCAGGGACGGGTAGGAATAAGCGCCGTTTTCGCCGTTGAGTCCCTCGATGGCGTCGGTTACATGGTTGTAGCTGTAGCCAAAACGGATGGTATTGCGGTCGCGCATCCAGGTGACGTTGTCGGTGAACTGCCGGCGCGCTTCTTCGGGGTACTTCTGCTTGTTCACGGTGGAGAGGGTGCCGAGCGTGAAGCCGGAGCTGCTGTCGATGGAGACCTGAGGCGGCAGTCCCCAGGGGTTGCCGGAGAACTGCCGTTCCAGGCTGGACGGAATGGCGGGAGACTGCGCCAGGAGATGGCGGTTGAACTGGTAACGCATGCTGCTGACCAGTTGGGGAGTCATGAAGTCGTCCCAGCGCACCATGGCGGTGTCGTCGGAGGTGGAGCTGTTGCCGAAGCTGCCGATGGAGTCCATTTCCGAGGCCGCGCCGAGCGCGCCGTGGGGTGCGCCGCGCCGCATGGAGTTGTACTGGAGCACGAGCTGGTTGTGCGGGTTGATGCGCCAGTTAAGTTTGGGAAAGAGGATGGTCTGCCGGCTGGAGCGCGGGACGGTTCCGAGGAGGCCGTTGAGCTGGTGGAGCACGGTTGCCCAGGCGCAGGCGGCCATGGCGGTTGAGCCTCCGCCCGGAACGCCCGCCTGCGCGCAGCTGCTGACGATGGGACTGCGGCTGTTCTGGAGGCGGGCTTCGAGGGTGGCAAGCGTGGAGGCGGATGGCGGGGAAAAGAAGATCTCCGGTTCGGCGGCGCGGGCCACTGCGGGGTCGTTGCGGAGATATTGGTTCCAGGCAAGGAACCAGAAAAGGCGGCCGCGACGGATGGGGCCGCCGGCGGAGACTGACCACTGCTGGCGGCGATCCGGCGCGTGATAGGGAACGTCCACGTAGGTGATGGGTTGTCCGTCCAGGTAAAGCACAGGACCGGAGGCCAGGGCCGTGGTGCCGGCGGGCTCCATCTGCATGACGCGGGTGTAGGCGTTGTAGGCCTGGCCGATTACACCGCGATCGTAGAAGACTGCCTGGCCGTGCAGGTGGCTGCCACCGCTCTTCGTGATGGTCGAGAAAACGCCGCCGCCGCGGCCAGCGGGTGCTGCCAGGCCGCTGCCACTGACACGGAACTGACTGATGGCGGATGGCGCGGTTGTATAACCGTTGCCGGTGGCGGCACGCTCGCGGCTGCGAAAGGCGAGGGTATCGTTGGTTCCGTCGACGCCGATGCTGTTGAGCAGAGGGCTGAGGCCGCGAAAGCTGACGCCGCCGTTGCCATCGGAAGAAGCGGCGCCAAAGAGCGCAGCCAGGCGGGACCAGATCTGGCCATTGTTGGGGAGATTTCGCAGCATACCCTGGCCAAAGTCCCGCGATGCGGTGGAGACACCGCCGAGCCGCGAGGCATCGACCAGGATGGTGCGATGGATGTCCATCCAGGTGAGAGCGGGATGAAGGCGAATGGATGCGCCCATGTCAACAGCCAGATTGTCGGCTTCCCAGTGAGAGAGGCCAGGCGAGCGCACCTGGAGGCGGTAAGCGCCGGGGATGAGGTGCGCGAAGCGGAAGTCTCCACGAGCATCGGAGAGGGTATTGGCAGACTCTCCGGTGGATGGGTTTTCGATGCGTACGGCGGCGCCGGAGACGGCTGCCCCACGGGGGCCGGTGATCCGTCCGTCAACAAGGCCCCCGGTTTCCGACTGCGCGAGGCAGGAAGCCGCGGCGAGCGCCAGGCATAGCGCCGACACAACCGCGTTGGCACTTCGATGGAAGCGCAAGGAGCCTCACTGCAAAGTGACCAGTGTGCGGCTGGCCCGGAAGTTTCATTGCGGAAGGTGAGTCGAGCGTAACGCTTTCGTTAAACTAAGAGGAGCGAATGTTTATCGATGAAGCGAAAATACGGGTGAAAGCCGGTGACGGCGGTAATGGCTGCATGGCTTTCCGGCGGGAGAAATTTGTCCCGAGAGGCGGGCCGTCGGGTGGAGACGGCGGACACGGCGGTAACGTGATCATGGAGTCCAGCCAGCGGCACAACACGCTGGTCTATTTCCGGTTTAACCCGGAGCACAAGGCCGAGCGCGGCGAGCACGGAATGGGCTCCAACTGCACCGGGCGCGACGGCAAGGATGTTGTGCTGAAGGTGCCGGTGGGAGCCGTGCTGTTCGACGCGGACACCGGGGAGATGATCCACGACTTCACGGAGCGCGACGAGCGCATTGTGATTGCGCGCGGCGGGCGCGGCGGGCGCGGGAACCAGCATTTCGCCACGCCGACGCATCAGGCTCCGCGGGAGCATGAGCTGGGGCGTCCGGGCGAGGAGCGGCACTACCGGCTGGAACTGCGGGTGCTGGCGGATGTGGGGCTGGTGGGCTATCCGAATGTGGGCAAATCCACGTTGATCTCGCGCATTTCCGCGGCGCGGCCGAAGATTGCCGATTACCCGTTCACGACTCTGGAGCCGCACCTGGGAGTAGTCACCATCGGCGAGGCTCCCTACGAGGAGAGCTATGTGGTGGCGGATATTCCGGGGCTGATCGAAGGAGCGCATGAGGGAGCCGGCCTTGGAATGCAGTTCCTGCGCCACATTGAGCGGACGCGGGTTCTGGTGCACCTGGTGGACGTATCGGACGGCAGCGGGCGGCCTGATCCGGCGGAGGACTTCCGCGTGATCGTCGGAGAGCTGAAAAGCTTTGGGCACGAACTGGAGAAGAAGCCGATGATTGTGGTCGCCTCTAAAGCCGACGTTGCTAACCCGGCGAAGCTGAAGAAGCTGGAGACCCTGGCGAAGCGGCGGAAGCTGCCGTTCTATGCCATTTCGGCAGTGACCGGCATGGGAGTGGACAAGCTGAAGTACGCAATTGGGGAGCGCGTGCGTGAGTTGCGGCTGGAGGCGCCGGAGCCGGCGGCGGGAGCGAGCGTCTGAGCGGTCAGGAAATCATGCCTGGCAGGCTGGCGAGGCAGAGCGCGGCCTGAGCGAGGATGAGCAGAGCCGCAATCCAGAGGAACGGGCGACGCCAGCGCGTCTCCAGCGCATCCGCGAAGACTCCGCCGACAAAGGCGATGAGGAACGGCAGTGCCCAGAGCCAGGGAGCCGCAGGCAGCCGCGGGACAGCCAGCACCATCAGGAGGCCTCCCACGAGCAGCGGAGAGGTGTTGCCGAAGTAGCGGGAGCGGCGCTGTGCGGCGTAGAGAGCCAGGGAGCCGGCAAGCGCAAGGGAAAATCCCGCATTGGATGGGCTTGAGAAGAAGCGCCGCGCGGGCTGGGCAGAAAACCCGAAGCGACCGGCGCCGCTGCGAAAGATGGAAATGACAGCATCCGGACTGAAGCCGCAGCAGGCAAAGAGCAGGAGAGCCGCGCCCGCGATCCAGAGGAGGAGCAGAGCCGGAATCCAGGCGCGATGATCCTCGGCGACCCAGGTCATGAAGACGGCCATGAGGAGTAGAGCAACCTCGAAGGCGGCAATATGCGCAGCCGCCGTGAATCCCAGGATGACAACCAGCAGCAGAATTCTGGGACGCCATTTCCGGCGAGGACCGAGCATGGCATGGGAAACGCCGATGGCGGTGTAGACGGCGGCAAAGAGGCCAAAAGCCGCCAGAATGTTGTTGTTGGGGATGGTTGCCAGTTGCACGACTCCGGGCATGAAGCAGTAGAGCGCCAGGGAGATGTAGCCGCCTTCGTTTCCGAAAAGGCGGCGGGTCACCCACCAGAGACAGGCTCCAAGAGCCAGGGCGGCGAGGATGAAGGGGCAGGCGAGCAGTATCCGGGATCCTGCGCCGAAGCGGCGAATATCCGATGCGTTTGCTGTCTCCGGCTGCCCGGCCCAGGCGCGATGAAGCGCCAGGGGAACGGCGATGGCGAGGCGGGCCAGAGAGCCGTCGTCGTTGTTTTGACACGCGGCGGAACCGCCGGCAGGCATCGACGGAACTGGCAACGCTTCGCTTCCGCGGGGGGCGACCTGCCCGAGCGAGGGGGCAACAGGACGCCTGGCGCTGACCCACAGACACTGTCCCAGGAGGAGGAGGAGAGTGAGAGCCGCAATCTTCTGCGGTCTTTCAAAGCGGAATTTGCGGAGGCGGTGGTGC
>DAHVZZ010000070.1:0-1576 GCA_027323785.1 Acidobacterium sp.
TGCCTGTTTGCCCATGCTGGCCATGTTGAGCCCGTCCACCACCTGCTCGGCAGGCAGCGCGCGGAGCTTCGCCAGCGCTGCCGGTCCCGTCCCGTCGATGCCCATCTTCCGCGCGAACGCGATGCCCACCGCTTCACCCGAAGGCTTCCCTGTCGGCGACGTTTTATTCACATAACGCACGCCCATCAGCGAGTCGCGGCCGCCGCCCGACTCAACCACCGCCTTCTCGAAAAGCCCCTTCGTCATCGGCGACGTCAGCAGAGTCAGCACCGATCCGCCGCCCGCCGACTCGCCAAAGATCGTCACGTCCTTCGGATTGCCTCCGAAGCCGCGAATGTTGCGCTGCACCCACCGCAGCGCCGCAATCTGGTCCATGTACGCATAGTTCCCCAGCGGCTGTCCGGCCTGTTCCTTTGAAAGCGCGGGAAAGGCGAAAAACCCGAAGCGCCCGACGCGATAGTTGAGGCTCACAAACACCACGCCGCCCTTGGCGAAATTCCGCCCGCTGTACACCGCCGGCGAGCTGCCCCCGTTCACAAATCCGCCCCCGTAGATCCACACCATCACCGGCAGATTCGCGCTGGCGCTGTGCGCCGGACTCCAGACATTCATATACAGGCAGTCCTCGCTCGGCGGCGTCCCCAGCGGCGCCGCGTCCGACGGAAACGGCAGCTGCATGCAGTCGTGCCCGTACTTCGTCGCCTCGCGAACCCCTTTCCACGGCGTTACCGGCTGCGGCGCGCGCCACCGGTTCTTTCCCACCGGCGGAGCCGCGAACGGAATCCCCTTGAACGTGGTAATGCCGTTCCGCGCGGAACCCTGCAGTACTCCTGTGTCGATCTTCACGCGGGTAATCCCACTTTGCGCTGAAGCCGCCGCCAGCGGCGCCACCAGTAGCGCAATGGGTGCAACAATTCTGAAGACTTTCATCATGACGTGCCTCTCTCCTGAATGCGGGCCGCGATCAATATACGGATCGGCCCATCCATTTGTACAATCGAATGTTCAAATCACTACGTTCCGCATTTGCGAAAATATCGCTCGCTCCCGCCCGCGGCTCTCTTCGGCGCGTCTCCCCCTCAGGCGGATTTCCCCCCGGCCTCACCCAGGATCTCCGCCAGCTTCAGCGCCGCCGGAGAAAGCGATCGGTCCTTCCTCTGGATGATCTCGATCCTGCGGCTCAGCGTCGGATGCGTGATCGCAATCCGCCGCACCTGCGCCGCCGGTTCCAGGCTCCCCGTGGATTCCGGCAGCACCGCCACTCCCAACCCCACTCGCACCAGCCCCACAGCGGTCGTCATGTAGTTCACCGAGTACGCAATCTTCAGCGGAATCTTCTCGCGCTTCAGCGACTTCTCCAGCAGTTCGCGCGCGCTGCTGTCTTTTCCCGTCACGATCAGCGGATATCCGGCCAGCTCCCTCAGCCCCACGGATTCCTGCCGCGCCAGCAGATGCGCCTTGGGCACAAATGCGCACAACCGGTCCGCAAACAGCGGCGTCGTCTTGATCTCCCGGTCCACGCGGATCCTGCAGCCCACACCGAAATCCACCTCTTCCTTCTTGACCGCTTCGATCA
>DAHVZZ010000104.1:0-9661 GCA_027323785.1 Acidobacterium sp.
ATGCCGCCGGCGATCTGTTCCTCTCCGGCGGAGGGGAAGTGCGCGAAATCCCGGCGGGGGACAGCACTATCGAAGCTTTTGCGGGAAGCTATCCCGCAGGTGACGTCGATACCGGCGACGGCGGGTCGCCGTCGGTGGCGACGTTCCGCAGCACGGAGGGACTTAGCCTGGGCCAGAATGGAAGCCTCTACATTGCGGATCAGTATGGCTATGAAGTGCGCAAGGTGAGCTTCACACGCACGGCAGCGACGCCGACGTTCAGCCTCTCCGCCGGCTCCTACTACGGCACCCAAATGGTTTCCATCCTCGACAGCACGCCCGACGCCACCATTTACTACACGACTGACGGAAGCACGCCCACGGAAAATTCCACCCTTTACACCGGACCGGTGTCGGTGGCGCAATCGGAAACTCTGCAGGCCATGGCCATCGCCGGCACCTACAGGTGGAGTTCCGCGGGGAGCGTTTCCTACACCATCCATCCGCTAACGACGCCTACAGTTCAGCTGCTGCCTTCCGTTTCCAGCATCATCGTGGGACAGCCGCTGACCGTAAAAGTAACGGTCGCTGGCGGTGGCAGTAATCCAACGCCAACGGGATCTGTGACGCTCAGCAGTGGTTCCTACAATTCAGGCGCCGTGAGTCTGAATGCCGGCGCTGCCACCATTGATGTCGCCGGTGACTCGCTGGCCGTTGGCAGCGACACCCTGGAGATGACTTACACTCCGGACAAGGCGAGCTCGGAAACTTATGCTTCCGCAACTGCTTCTTCGGTGATTGCGGTACAGGCGAAATCCGTGCCCACAGTGACTTTGACGCTGTCGAAGACCAGCCTGACCGTCGCACAGGGATTCAGTGTCACCGTCACCATCAGCGGCAACCCGGCTCCCACCGGCACGGTGACGCTGACCAGCGGATCGTACAGTTCCGGCGCCGTACCTCTCAGCGGCGGCAGTGCCGACATCAGCATAGTGGCCGGCTCTTTGCCGATCGGCACGGACACCCTGACTGCCACCTACTCGCCGGATGCGACGAGTGCGGAGATATATCAGTCCGAAACCGGCACGGCTTCAGTGATCGTCAATCCTAAACCCGTGCCCACTATCGCTGTTGTTCCGTCCAGCAGCACGGTAACGGTCGCACAACCGCTCACCGTGGCCGTGACCGTCAGCGGCAGTCCGACTCCGACGGGCACAGTGACACTGAGCAGCGGGTCGTACACTTCCCCCACAGTTGCTCTGAGCAGCGGCGCCGCGACCATCGACATCTCCGCCGGCTCTCTGGCGGTCGGCACGGACATGCTGAAGGCGACTTACTCACCCGACGCGGCAAGCTCGGAGATGTACCAGTCGGGAAGCGGCACGGCCTCGGTCATCGTCAATTCGGAGTCCGCACCGACGATCGTGGTGGTGCCATCGAGCGGCACGATCACTGTTGGGCAGTCCCTCAGCGTGGCCGTGACCGTCAGTGGCAGTCCAACTCCGGCGGGCACAGTGACACTGAGCAGCGGGTCGTACACTTCCCCTGCCGTTGCTCTGAGTAACGGCGCCGCGACCATCGTTATTTCCGCCGGCTCTCTGGCCGTCGGCACAGACACGCTGAAGGCGACTTACTCGCCCGACACGGCGAGTTCGGAGATTTACCAGTCGGGAAGCGGAGCTGCGACAGTCATTGTCCATCCGAAGTCGTCTCCGGTGATGGTAGTTACGCCATCGATGACCAGCCTGACCACAGCGCAGTCTCTGGACGTCACCGTTACCGTCACCGGCAGCGGTGTGCCCGGGCCAACCGGATCTATAACCCTCAGCAGCGGAAGTTATAGCGCCCAAAAGACCCTCGCTTCAGGATCGGTTTCCTTTAGTCTTGCGGCAGGGACGCTGTCTGTTGGCTCAGATAAACTGACGGCGACTTATACTCCGGATGCGTCGGCTTCGCCGGTCTGGACCACGGCGGCACAGTCAGCGGCGGTGACGGTTACCCAGGCAATTGGCGCTGGATCGGCCACTGTTACCGTTAAGACTTCCGCAACCAATATCACCAACAAACAGAGCGTGACGGTTGCTGTGTCGGTAGCAGCGGCAGGCGGACAACCGGTTCCCACCGGCTCGATTACGCTGACCTCCGGATCGTACTCCGCAACTCAGACACTGCAATCCGGCGAGGCAAACTTCACGGTTCAGGGCAGCGCACTGAGTGCCGGCAACAATACTCTAACCGTTGCCTATTCCGGCGATGCAGACTACGCTGCCGCAACCGGAACAGCGGCCGTGCAGGTTTCGGAGGTGGTGGCATCCTCAGGGTCGCCTGCACCCGTGTCTCCCGGAGGAACCACGACTACAACGGTTTCGCTCTCAGCGGGGAGCGGCTATTCGGGCACGATGGAACTGAGTTGCCTGCTGACGTCATCCCCGGCGGGTGCAATGGGTCTGCCGACATGCAACATGAAACCGGGGAGCCTGGTCTTCACCTCCGGCGGGAGTGGCACAGCGACTCTGACGATTTTCACTACGACTGGCGGTTCTGCATTTCTCCAGCCCGCACGATCCGAATCTGGCTGGCTCGGCCGTGGTGCAGGTGTGCTGGCTGCCGTGCTGCTGCTCGGGTTTCCGTCGCGCCGGCGCCGGAAGTGGCTCTCTCGGCTCGCCCTGCTTGCGGTTGTGATTTGTGCTGTGGGCGCGGTCGGCTGCGGTGGTGGCAGTGCGGCGGGCGGCGGAAGTGGCGGCGGCAGTTCCTCGGTTACGGCGACGACTCCTGGCACTTACAGCTTCACGGTAAAGGGCGTCGATTCGGCGAATGCAGGCATCGCGGTTTCTACTACAGTGAACGTTATCGTGCAGTAAAGGTGCGCGTCTCACGGTGCAGGCGGAGTTGTGCCGAATGCGTCTTCGCCGCGGCTTGGGAGAAGGGTTGGCGACGGTGTTTGCCATGGTGACGCGCGCGGCCATTTCCTGGGGTAAGCCCTGCCGGCCAGGGTGAACTTCTCGATTTGTCGGAAGATCCGCCTCTCGCGAGCGATCGTCGATTCGCGGTTTGTCGCGGCTTTCCAGCTAAAGTACATCCTGGCGGCTTCGCCAAGCGGCAGGCGACTCTGATCTGCAGCTCGCGCACGGTTCCTCGATCTCGTCGCGGTTCTCCTTCTTGAAATCCTGTTTGAAGGCGAGCGCCCTGGCAGGATCATCGGTGTGAGTGGACTGTTGATGCTGTCGTCCGCGCTCATCGCGCCAGCTGAAACAGATGTGAGGCGAGCGTGGATCCCAGCGAAGTCCGCGAGGCAGCGTGGGCCGTTTCCCGTGTTCCATGGTGAGTGTCTTTGTCAGACAGAACAGGCGTTCGGTCAAACGCGGGAAGGCTTCTCGATTAGCGCCGCTGAGGTGTCATGCCGAGACGCCGCGGGCGCGGCGCAGCAGCATCGCTCTTTTCCTCGAGGTTCCCTGAAAAGGACGGGAATTCCACAGAATTCCTCAACGAAAAGTTACGACAAAATGTTACGACAGAGGCGTTTTCGGGAGGGAGAGGAAGCGTAAGTTGTTGATTCTAATTGGCTGCCCCCCAGGGATTCGAACCCCGATATGCTGATCCAGAGTCAGCTGTCCTGCCGTTGAACGAGGGGGCAGTCTTTCAGGTAGGTCACGGTGCAACGCGTTGTCGCATCGAACACCGCTTTCTCATACTATCGGCACCAGCCGATGCGGTCAAACTTTCTGTAGGTTACCGCAGTCAGGCGCCGCCCGGGATTCACTCCTCCCGCAGAACCTCCAGCGGTTTCTGTCCCAGAATCCTGAAGCTGGCTATCCATCCGGTGACTACGGCCAGGACTGCCGTCGCCACCACGGCTGCCGCTGAGCCGGCCGTGTCGCTGTGGAAGGTCACGTCCATGCGGTGCAGCAGGATTCGCGTGAGCAGGTTCGCGAAGAGGACCCCTACCGCGCCAGCCAGCAGTCCCAGCACCACAAACTCGACGCTGAAGACCGTCGCAATGCGGCGCCGCGTGGCGCCCAGCGTCTTAAGCACCACCACCTCGCGCATGCGGCGGAAGCGGGTGCTCGCGACGCTCGACGCCAGAATGATCAGCCCCGCCAGAATGGAGAAGCCCGCCAGGAAGCGAATCACAATCGTGATCTGATCGACCACCCCCTGAATCGTGGACAGGATATCCGCGATGTTCACCACCGTCACCGTGGGATACGCCGCGAAGAGCGCCCGCTCGATGTCAGGGATCGCGAACGCTTCCGCATGGATGTCCCCGTACCAGACGACTGGCTGGTTCTCCAGCAGAGCGTGCGGCAGAACAAACTCGCTGCGCCGGAAGGCATGCTGGCCGACGGTCTTGTAGATGGCCCCTACCTTCACCGCAATCCTCGTCTCGCCGACGATGAAGGTAACTGGAGTCCCCACCTTCATGTGCAGCCGTTTGGCCACCTCTTCGACGACAGCGAGATCGTTCGCATTCGATCCCTTACTCCACCACTTCCCTGCTGTCACTTTCGTGCCCGCCGGCGGCGCACTGGCCCACGAAAGCGTTGCCGAACGCAGCAGCCACTTTGGATAATGCTTCTTCCGCAGTTCGCTGACCGGCGTTCCGTCAATCGAATCCAGCCGTCCGGCGACGACTGGAATCGTCTCCAGGCCGCTCTTCACGCCGGCCTGTTTCTTCAGCAGCGCCTCAATGCCCGGCAGCTCGCCGGTGCTCATGTCCACCAGAAACACATTGGGCGTGTTCGGCTTCACGTCGGCGTGCAGCGATTCAACGATGGACCGCTGCATGAGGAAGACGCTCAAAATCAGCATGACTCCCGCACCCAGCGCCGCCATCACCGCCGCCGACTGGTTGCCGGGCCGGTAAAGATTCGCCAGCCCGTGCCGCAACACGGAGTGCAAATGCAACCGTGTCCGTGCCAGAAAGGCGCGCAGTCCGCGCAGCACACCCGCCGCCATTCCCAGGATGACCACCAGCACGCCGGCCAGGCACAGAGCAAACCACCTGCCAATGAGCCATGAATCAGCCAGCGCCGCGGCAATGCCGCCCAACGCAGCCACGATGACCGCAATGGCTGCGAGCTGCAGTCTCTGTTCCTTCACCCACCGCAGCCAGCTGCCGCTTTCGCCGCCTTCCACGGTCCGCCGCAGCACCAGACCCGGCCGCACCTTCCGCACGTCGAGCAGCGGCGGCAGACAGAACAGCACCGTAGTCAGGATTCCCGTGCCCAGCGCCTCCAGCACCGGTCCGGCGGGCAGCTCCAGCGCCGGACGCAGCGGCAGCAGGCTGCCCAGCGCGGCTGGCAGAGCGTACTCCACGCCAAGTCCCAGGGCGATCCCGATCAGCGCTCCCGCCGTGCCCAGCAGCACGGTTTGCAGTAGATAGATGCGCAGGATATCCGACGAGCGTGCGCCAATCGACTTCATGATCGCCAGGATCTCGATCCGCTGCTGCAGGTGCGCGCGCATCGCCATTCCCACACCGATGGCGCCCAGCACCATGGCCACCAGGCAGATCAGGCTCAGCAGCCCGGTCGCATGGTCCAGCCCGTGGGTGATGGCCGGACTGGTCTGGCGGTAATCCGCCACCTCCGCGTCCGGCAGAATCTTCTCCACCTTCGCCCGCACCGCGGCGACCGACTGCTTGTCTGCAAGCTTGAAGACGTACCGCTCGGTGGCGCGGCTTCCCGGCATCAGCAGGCCGGTCTCCTCCATCGCGGCGCGCGTCATCATCACCCGCGGACCCAGACCGATACCTTCCATCAGCCGATCCGGCTCCTTCGCAATGGTGGCGGCAATGCGGAACCAGCGTCCGCCAATCTTCAGCTGGTCGCCGATCTTTGCCTGCATCCGCACCAGCAGCTCTTCGTCCACCACCACGGTCTGATTCGTGAGCACCTGGCGTAGCTGGCCCGCTGGCTGCAACACCACCGTTCCGTAGAACGGATACTTCTGCGGATTCACTGCCTTGAGCGACACCAGCAGCGGCACGGGATGCGCGCTCGTCGTCGCCATCGACACCATATCCGTTTCCACGGTGCGCTGTACGCCCTCCGCCCGCAGCGCATTCAGCTGCTGCAGCTCCTGCGGAGTCGCCTGCCGAAACATCCGCGCGGAAAGATCCCCGGCCATCAGGCTGCGCGCCTGCAGCAACAACGCTTTCTGGAAGGAATCGCTGAATCCGCGCACGCCGGTCAGCGCAGCCACGCCCACGGCCACAGAGAGCAGCACAAACAGAAACTTCGTTCGCCCGGCGCGCAGCTCCCGCCCGGCAATCCGCACCGCGGTGCCCCAGCTCAGCGCCGGCTTCACTGCGCCGTCTCCTCGACCGCCGCACGTAGCTCGTCGGCCACGACCGCGCCGTCCTTCAGCACAATGCGCCTGTCGGCGCTTTCCGCAATCTGTGGGTCGTGCGTCACCATCACCAGCGTCGTGCCGGACTCGCGCTGGCGCGCGGTGAGCAGCTGCAGCACGTGCTGGCCGTTTTTCGAGTCGAGATTCCCCGTCGGCTCATCGGCGAGCACAATGGGAGGCTCCAGCACAAAGGCGCGCGCCAGCGCCACCCGCTGCTGCTCGCCGCCGGAAAGCTGCACCGGGTAATGATGCATCCGGTCCGCCAGCCCCACCGTTTCCAGCAGCGCTTCCGCCTTCTTCCGCGGGTCGCCCTTCGCGTTGAGCTCATGCGGCAGCATCACGTTTTCCAGCGCCGTCAGCGTGGGGATCAGCTGGAACGACTGGAAGACGTACCCGATGCGGTTCCCCCGCACCTCCGCCAGCCGATTTTCCTCCAGGTGTCCAATGGATATGCCATCCAGAATCACGTCGCCCTCGGTGGGCGAATCGAGGCCAGCCAGCAGCCCCAGCAGCGTGCTCTTACCACTGCCGCTCGCGCCCATGATGGCGGCAAACTGGCCCTTTGGAATCGTCAGATCGATCCCGCGCAGGATTTCCACCGTCCGCGTCCCGTTCCGTATGGACTTTTTCAGCCCCCGCACTTCGATCATTCAATCTCCTCTGCCGGCTTCACCTGCATGGCCCGCTACACTAATCTTGTCATTCGGGTCCGGTTTCACGGCCCAAATTCGGCCGCAACGGCCACATCAACGAGCTGCATTGCACGTCCTACACCTCATGGCGCAACCTTTCCGGAAGATTCCGCACTGCCTCGCCCTTCTCGCCGCTCTGTTTCTGGCGCCTGCACTCCACGCCGCACAGCCCGGCGCCCTGCCGGTCATCGTCTGCTTCGGAGACAGCATTACCGCCGGCTATGGCGTCGCTCCCGGCCAGGCCTACCCCGCCGACCTCCAGAAGGACCTGGACGCCCGCGGCTACCATTACCGCGTCATCAACTCCGGCATCAGCGGCAATACGACTAAAGACGGAGCAGACCGCCTGAAAGACGTGCTGCGGCTCCATCCGGCGGTCGTAATTGTCGAATTCGGCGGTAACGACGGCCTGCGCGGCATCCCCATCACCGATTCACAGCGCAACCTTGAGACCATCGTCTCCACCCTGCTCCGCGGCGGCAGCAAAGTCCTGCTCGCCGGCATTACGCTCCCGCCCAACTACGGCCCCGACTACATCCACATGTTCGACGCCATGTACCACCAGGTCGCAGCCAAATATCATGTGCCGCTGCTGCCCATGCTCTACGCCCACGTCTATACCGTTCCTGGAGCGATCCAGCCAGACGGCATCCACCCCACGGCTAAAGGCGCAAAGCTCGTGGCCAGGAATTTCCTCCCGCTGCTGCTGCCCTTGCTGCACAAGTAGGGGCAGAACTCAGGCCAGCACCACATGCGGCTGGAAGAGCGTGCCCGCCACGCGCTTTCCAATCCCCACCAGTTCCCTCTCACCTGCAAAGATTTTCACCAGCGCCGCGCTGGAGTATTCCGGCAGATTGACCGCCATCCCGTTGCGCAGCCGCCCCACGGTCCGCTCGTCGGCGGTCACCGACGGCATCTCCGGCAGCAACATCCGCGGATGCGCCATCCGCTCCTCCAGCCGGCCCTCGTCGGCCAGCGACTGCAGTTCCTCAAGGGTCATGGCCTGGTCGAGCGTGAACGGCCCCGCCGCCACCCGGCGCAGACTGGCCAGATGTGCCCCGCAGCCCAGCGCCTGCCCCAGCTCGTGCGCGACCGCCCGGACGTATCCGCCGGCCGAAACCCGCATGGAAAACCGCGCCGTGTCGCCCTCCAGTCGCTCGATGGTGAACTCATCCACCGTGATCCGCACCGACTTCAGCTCCGGAGTCTTTCCCTCCCGGGCCAGCTTGTAGGCCGGTTTACCCGCAATCTTTTTGGCGGAATACGCCGGCGGCATCTGCTCCAGTTCTCCGTGGAAGCGCTTCGCCGCCTCGCGCACGGCCTCCAGACTCAGGTTCGGCAGCTGCGCCTCGCCTACCAGCTGGCCCTCGTCATCATAGGTATCCGTTGCAAACCCAAACCGGATGGTCCCCGTATACGACTTCTCATTCGCGCTGAAGAACTGCGCCAGTCGCGTCCATTTTCCCAGCAGCAGCGGCAGCACGCCCGTGGCCATCGGGTCCAGCGTGCCCAGATGCCCCACCGACTGCTCGCCGGTCGCGCGACGCACCCGCGCCACCACGTCATGCGACGTCATCCCGCCCGGCTTATCGATAACCAACAGCCCATTCACATCACTAACATACAGGCCGCAGGCAGCTGCCAAAGGCGCCTCCTCTGGAAATCGACAGCTGAGGTTGCATCACGCGCCTGTGGAAATGTGCGGCCAGAAAAGCCCCGGCAGCCGTCTCTCCGCCTGCCGTGGTACTGCGGTCACGGACCTCTTGCTGCCGCGCGATTTATAATCCGATGCAGTTTTTATTGGTTTCCTTCATCCCGGAACAAAGTCCCCGATCCCCAAACAGAGAGGTGATCCATGGCAGCATCCAACCCCACCCTTGAGATTCTGAAACCCCGAGCCGGCTGGATCGCCAACCGCAAAGCCGAGGCTGCGCGCACTGGCGACACCAATATGTCGCAGATGCACTTCGCCCGCAAGGGCCTGATTACAGAGGAGATGGCCTTCGTCGCCGCGCGCGAGAAGATCAGCCCCCAGCTGGTCCGCGACGAGATCGCCGCCGGCCGTCTGATTATCCCGGCCAATATCAACCACCCGGAGCTGGAGCCGATGGGCATCGGCATCGCCACCCGCTGCAAGGTAAACGCCAACATCGGCAACTCCGCCGTGACCTCTGAAATCCAGGAAGAGCTGCGCAAGCTCCACACCGCGGTGCAGCATGGCGCGGATACCGTCATGGATCTCTCCACCGGCGGCGAAATTCCCGAAATTCGCGACGCCATCCTCCGCCACTCGCCTGTACCGATCGGCACCGTTCCGATCTACGAGGCGCTGGCTCGCGTGAAGCGCGTCGAGGACCTCAACATCGATGTCTACCTCGAAGTCATCGAGGAGCAGGCGCAGCAGGGCGTCGACTACTTCACCGTCCACGCCGGCGTGCTGATCCAGTACGTGCCCATGGTGGCAAAGCGCATCACCGGTATCGTCAGCCGCGGCGGCGCCATCCTCGCCCAGTGGATGACGCACCACCACAAACAAAACTTCCTCTACGAAAACTTCGACCGCATCGTGAAGGTGATGGCGAAATACGACGTGAGCTTCTCGCTCGGCGACGGTCTCCGCCCCGGCTCCGTGGCGGACG
>DAHVZZ010000123.1:0-5115 GCA_027323785.1 Acidobacterium sp.
CGCATAGTGCAGCATGTACTCCTTCACCGGCTCCGCCCCGCGCTCAATCGCCTGCATGCCCGTGATCTGCCCCTGCCGGAAGGGCTCCACCGCCTGCTGATCCACCTTCACCAGCACCGGCTGCATCAGGAACCAGCTCATCATCAGCCCCAGCCCCATCAGCACCTGGTTCGACGGAGCCGTCTGCGTTCCCAGCGCCTGCCGCAAAAAATGAAACACCACCAGCAGCCGCACCATCGGCGTCATCGAGATGATGATCGCCGGCGCCAGCGTCAGCAGCGTCAGCGTGAAAACAATCGTCCAGGGAATCGAATTGTTGCCTCCCAGCTTCCCGCTCAGCCCCAGGCCAGCCAGTCCGCTCTGCATCCGCGCCGCCACCAGAATCAGCATCACGGCCGGGCCCCTTTCTTTCCCACGCTTGTTCCAGTCCCGTCCGATCCTGTCCGGCCCGCTTCCATCCGAAGCGCCTTCCTCGGCCCGTCCACTTCCAGCACCGTGGCAATACTCTCCCCGCTCACCGCCAGCAGCACTTTCTTCCCGCAGCAGTTCACCAGCATCAGCTGCTTCTTCGGCCCCAGGCTCAGCCTCGCCTCCACACGCAGCAGCGCCTCTCCGCCCGCCTTCGCCGCGCTCAGCCCCCGCAGCCGCCGCACCAACGCGCCCACCACTCCCGCCCGGACTCCGCTCCATCCGGCAGCCTCGCTCATCGCGGGATTCAGAACACTCCACATCGCCTCGCTCCCCGCCTGCCTAAGCCACCCGCGTCGTGCGCACGGCCAGCTTCTGCTCCATCACCTCGAACTCGCCCCACAGCAGCAGCGTGTTCCCGCAGTACAGCGGCACATCCTGCGAGTGCTCGTGCACCGTCTCCAGCACCGTCCCCTTCTTCAGCGAAAGCAGGTCCTCCACTCGGAATCCGCGCACCCGCACCATCACCTCCAGCATCATCCGCAGTTCGTCCAGACGCGTGTCCCGCTCCTCCGCTTCCGGAGCTTCCTCCGCGCCTTCGCGCACCTGCAATGCCGTTCCCCCGCCGGATCCCTCCGCCGAAGTCACCATCAGCTTGTTTTCTGTCTCGGATGCCATCGCAGGAGAACCCTGCGAATGTATGCCCCAGATTGGGACAGCAAGATTAGAAAATTCTCAGGAAGCGTCCCGCCCCCTCAACATCTTCCCCTCAGTGAACTCTTTCCCCCGCCGCCTCCCGCAGCGTGAACCAGAACGTCGCCCCCTTTTCCACCGCGCCCTCCGCCCAGATCCGTCCCCCGTGCCGCTCCAGAATCCGCTGCACCGTCGCCAGCCCAATCCCCGTCCCCGGAAACTCGCTCCGGCTGTGCAGCCTCTGGAACGGCTCGAACAGCCTTCGCGTCAGCTCCGGATCGAACCCCGCCCCGTCATCCCGCACAAAATACCGCGTCTCCCCCTGCACCCTCTTCGCCCCGAACTCGATGCATGCCGTTTCATGTCTCGACGTGTACTTCCACGCGTTCCGGATCAGGTTGTCCATCGCCACCCGAATCAGCCCCTCGTCGGCCTCCACCTCGGGTGGCGAGTAAATCACAAACTCCACCTTCCGCTCCGGCTCCGAGCGTTTCAGATCCTCGGCAATGTGCCTGACGATCTCCGCCAGATTCACCCGGTCGTGCCGCAGCTCCACCGTGCTTGCCCGCGACAGATTCAGCAGATCGTCGATCAGCCCCGCCATCCCGCTCGTCGACTGCCGCAGATTCTGCAGAATCTCCTGACGCTCGCCGCGCTTTCCTTCGCTCTCCAGATTCTCCAGGATGTACACCATCCCCTGCACCGCATCCAGCGGCCCCCGCAGATCATGAGCCACCGTATACGAAAATGCCTCCAGCTCCCGATTCGCCGCCTGCAGCGCCGCCGTGCGTTCCTCCACCCGCTGCTCCAGTTCGTCTCGCGCACGGTTCAGCGCCGAATCCCGCTCCTGGATCTGCACCAGCATCTCGTTGAACGCGTTCACCAGTACTGCAATCTCATCGTTATCCGGCGGCGGTTCCGCTCGCACCGCATAGTCCCGCTCGCGCGAGACCCGGTGAGCCGTCTCGGCCAGCGCGATAATCGGCTGCGCCACCGTCCTCCTCGCCGTCGCGCTGATAGCAAAACCAGCCAGCATGCACAGCAGCAGGATGATGCCCGCAATCGCCAGATATTGCCGCGCCCTCTTGCTCGTCTCTCGCAGCCTTGCCGCAATATAAACAGTTCCAATCGGCTTCCCATCGAAGACGATCCGGTGCGCCAGCAAAACACGCTGCCCCGTTACCCACGTCTCGTCATTGGCTCCCTTCGGCAGCGCCTTCTCCGCCGGCAACGCGTGAACTCCCGGCCGCCGGTACACCGCAAAGTTCGTCCCGTCGCTCCTCAGCACCGCCGCTTCCACGTCCGGCGAGTTGCGCAGCGCCTCCAGCGTTGTCGTGGCGCTCTGCGGATCGTTAAAGACCACCGCCGAAACGCTGTTCGCCCCCACAATCTGCGCCGAGGTCTCAAGGCTCCGCACCAGATTGTCGCGGAACGACACCAGATCGTAGAAGAAGAACGCCAGCACCGCCAGGACCAGCACGACTCCGCTGACAATCAGGTTCATCCACATCAGCCGCGTCGAGATTGAGGATGAGCTGAGCTTCATCTCACGCCTCCCCCGGCCGGATGCCCCGCCACGCTCACCGCCACCTTCAGCAGCTCAGAACTCAGCTTCAGGCGATTCTGATTCGCCGCAACCAGATTCACCGAGAAGCGAACGTGATCCCCCTGCAAAAGAAACTGGATGATCCCGCCCTGCCGCAGAAAATCCGGCGCATCTCCCACCGTCAGCACCGGCTTGCCTCGCGTCGCCGTCAAATAACCGCTCAGGTAGGGAACGTCGTGCCCGACAAACAGAATCGCGCATCCATCCGCCGCACCGGGCCGCCACACCCGCTTCACCTGGATCAGTTGCCCTCTGATCTTCTCCCCGGACACCAGACTGGATAACTCCTGCGCGAAGCTCTCCTGTCCGGCCACACAGATCGTCATCGGCCCCTGTGACCCGGCCGACGGCCAACTCACAAATCTCCCAAAGTTGTAGAGATAGGCTGCCTCGACGTCACTCTGCGACGGCCGCTCCGCCGAGGCTCGTGTCGGAGCAATCGTCGCCGCCGCCGAACCTGCGGCCGCCAGCAGCACGCCTGCCAGCCAGCGGCCGGCGCGCGCCCTCCGCGGCCGCCGCTCCTCACCGTGCTGTCGTGCTCCGTAGCCCGGCATCATTCTTACCGTGTCCACTGCAGGCCCGCAAAAACCGTCCGCCTGATTCCGACAAGGTTCCCGTTGTCACCCGGTCCTTCCCGGTGCGACGGCTGCAGTAGATTTCTTCCCGTCACCGACACTTCCCACCGCTTTGAAAGTTTCCACCCAATCCACGCGTCTCCTGTTCGATAGGCGGAAATATGGTCCGTCGGCAGCGCGCTCACATACCGGTAATCCGCCGTCACCGTCAGATGGCGCGGCAGCCCAAACACTGACGCCACAGACGTCTGCTGATGCGGCGCGAATCCCACATAGTTCGCCGCATAGGACGCCTGGCTGAACCCCGGCTTCGAGTGCAGGGACATGTGCAGATGCGAATAGCTGCCTCGCAGCTCCCACCAGCTCGTCACCTTCCAGTCCGGCGCGATCTCCACTCCGTCCGTGATCCCCTTCAGCCCGTTGGCGTACTCAAAACTGTACAGCGTGTAGGGATACGGCTGCGTCGGACGCGAAACC
Source organism: Acidobacterium sp. (assembly GCA_027323785.1). Classification (GTDB taxonomy): domain Bacteria; phylum Acidobacteriota; class Terriglobia; order Terriglobales; family Acidobacteriaceae; genus Palsa-343. Next base: position 3,760 of record DAHVZZ010000123.1, read on the forward strand.
GTTGGCCCTCGCCCGTTATAGCTCTCGACATTGTCGTACTGGTTGTAAAAGCTCGTAACGTCCACATAGAGCCGCGGCATCAGCAGTTCCCGATATCCCGCCTCCCATCCAACCATCACCACCGGCTGGAAGTTCGGGTTCCCCACTGCCTGCTCGAAAACCACCGGCTTCTTCTGCGCCAGCACCATCTCCGACACGCCCCGATCCAGCTCGCCCGGAATCCGCAGCGCCCTCGTCACCGCTCCCCACACTGTCATATCCCGCCGCGGATTCCACAATATTCGCGCGCTCGGCTCCACTCCCCATCCACTGAAATTGTTGTCCTCGAACTTCGATCCCAGCGTCAGTTCCAGCCGCTTTGGCACCAGCGTGAACTCGTCCTGCGCAAACAGGCTGTAGAGATAAGCGTTCTCCTCGTGCGGCGCGATGTTCACCGTCGCCAGCTTCTGCTCGAAATGATTCGGGCTCTCCCGCAGTCCCGCCCCCAGAATCAAATCCTGTCGCGGCAGGTTCCCCACATGAACCGTCGCATCCACATCGAACGTGTTTCTGCCCTCCGCGAACTGCGGCGTGTTCCGATTCGTGCGGTCGAAATAGCTCTGCACATAAAAATCCGAGTTCCTCCCCAGGTCGTGATCCCAGCGCACCCGCAGATCCCCGCCCGCAACCGCCTGCTCTCCATCCAGCATCACCGTCGCCGGAGGCGTCAGCGTCGTCCGCGGAATCTGCTCCCCGCTCATCCCCTGGTACATCATTCCCGCAAATGCCACGTGATCCCGCCCGTTCGGCTCCCAGTCCACCCGGAAACCGCCCCGCTCCTGATGCCACGCGTCATACGGATCGCCCCCCGGATTCAGCTCCGGCCCGCGATTGAATCCCTTCGCCCAGATCCGCGCCTGCACATCCGGCGCCGGCCGGAATCCGTCGCGCAACGTTCCGGTGAAATGTTCCACCGCCGATCCACCGTCGCTCCGCACGCGCACTCCCTGGGTGTCGCCCGCCGCGCGCGTGATGATGTTGATCACTCCATTCACCGCGTTCGGTCCCCAGATTGTGCCTCCAGGCCCGCGAATGATTTCGATCCGCGCTATATTATCCAGCGGCAGATCCTGCACATCCCAGTACACGCCCTCGAATAAAGGCGTATACACACTCCGCCCATCGATCAGGACCAGCAGCCCCGCGGAAAACGGACTGTCGAAGCCACGAATCCCCACCGCCCACTGATCGCTCTGCTCCTGCGATACCTGCACGCCCGGCACCATCCGCAGCAGATCCGGAATCGTCCGCGCTCCAGACTCCATGATTTGCTTGTGAGTAATGACGTAGATCGCCGCCGGCGTATGCCACACCTCT
>DAHVZZ010000130.1:0-2572 GCA_027323785.1 Acidobacterium sp.
CAGAGAGATGGATTTGGGTGCGGAGAAAGTCGCATCCCAGCCGGCGCGATGTTCGACGGGCGAGACCATTTTTCCGTCCGCGTTCCGGTATTCATGGACGGTGCGATGGGATACCAACTGCTTACCCGTATCCGGGTGCTGGCCTTCGGAGAGCCGGGCGAACTCCTCTGCTCCTACAGCGCCGGAGAGGCCAAAGCTCTCGGCTAGCTTGCCGTGCCACTCACCCTGAATGGTGTCGCCTTGCTTCCAATAGTTCTGCTCAGCGGCGGTAAACTCCTTCGCATGGTACGTTTGGGCCTGGCTTGCGGAGAGTGGCTTCGAGATATTGAGCATGACAACCCCTCAACCGTGCGTAATCACGTTATGTTCTTCGTGGGCGTCGGGAACGACAGAAAGCTCGGGCTGGATCAGTTTCGAGGTCGCAGGCTCGTTCGGTTCGGGCGACGGAGCAGAGACTTCCGGCACCTGCTGCAATTCCTGATTACCGCCTCGAATGGCCTTCGGCTCATACGGCAGCTTGTCGTCGGGACGTTCGCGCAACTCGAAAGGCTTGGCAATCTCCGGCATGTCGAAGTACGGGAACGAGAAATACGTTACCGAATTCTGGTACTTCATAAAGGCATGGAGGTCCGCGAGGCCGGAGATTTCTGACTCTAACACCAACGGCTCAACCTGCCGCTCGATGGTGAAGTTGTGTCCCGAACGTGTCCCATCGAAGTGCGTCTCACGTAGCCGCTCGATCTCCACCTTGCCAATGAATTTGGATACCCATTCGCCAGCATTCGGCTCTTTGGTGGTGAGCCAAACGCTTGTCGCCGGTTGCGACAGCATCACCTCAGCCAAATGGCCGTACAGGTATTCAAGCTGAGCCTTGCCCTGGAAGCCGAGTACGACAGGGTTCCGACTCTTACGGCTCTCTGTGATCGCTGTATGAAGCTGTGGTAACTTTTGCAAGCTGGCCAGTTCGTCGATCACAAACCACACACGTTTTTGTTCTTTGGTGGGCTCATTCAGCAGGCGCAAAACCAGCCAGTCGATCCACAGACTTTGCAGCGGACGCAGCGCTTCGCGCTCGGCGGGAAGCGACGTAAGGAAGATCCATCCCTGCCGCTTCTCGGCCCACTCGGTGGCTGTCCATCTACCGTTGCCTTCACCCTTCTTCGGAAGCAAGCGCAAGCTGTCAGCGACCAATCCGAGAGAGCCGAGAACACCGGCACGCTGCTGGTGCGCTCGCGGGTCAATCAAATGCGCGTGCTCTGTTCCTTTCAGCCTGCGGTCGATCTCATCGGGATTCGACATCCACTGCACCAGCTCATCAGGCGTAGGGCCATAGGCCATCAGGAAGGAAAAGATTTTCTGCGGTGACTCAATAAAGAACTCTCCCTTACGATCCTGCGGCGGCTGGAACAAAGACGCGGCCAGTGCCTTCGCCTCCGACCGGCTGCGCAGCTCCTCGGCTGGCCCCCAATACGGACAGCGTTTGTCCAGGGGATTCAAAATCACATCCCCTCGGGCCGGGTCATAGAATCGCTTCACAAACTCGCGGGCAGGGTCATACACGATGGCAGAATCCTCGCGGCTGCGGACCTGGCGGAGCACCTGAAACATCAATGCGGACTTGCCCGCGCCTGTATCGCCGATGATCTGCATGTGCTGGGCCTCGGCCCGCGCTGGTATGCGAATCATCTCTTTCATGTCGTCGGTTTTGAAGCCGATCCCGTCGCCCTTGACAACCTTATTGAACTCCTGTGGCGTGAGCCGTTCCGGTCCTTTCAACCGGCGTCCATACTTGAGAGCTTTCTGCCGCTTCACGTCTTTGGTGACGGCAAATGGCAGTAGCACCAGAAAGATTCCTGCACCACAAAGCAACGGGATTTTCACGATGGCGGACAGGTCACTGTTATAGACAGCTACCTTGAGGTAGTCGCCCAACCGCGCGTCTAGATAGCTCCGTACCGGGCCGCGAAAGAGCAGATCGTCGCCATGCTGGAGCGCAGTCGGCGAAAGTGCCAGAGGGATGATACGACCGTCCGGCTCCGGAGTCTTTCCGCGCACCACGTCATCGTTCATTGGAGGACTTGGCTTCATGCCGCGCTCCGTCACAAAGAGCATCCGGTACTGGCTACGATGTGTCCGGCTGAACGATCCGAAGACAGAAGTACGCACGTACACCGGCATATAGAACCGCTGCAAGGGAGTACCGATGAATCGGAAGCGACCGTAGAGAAACAGGACCGTTAGAACGATGGCGGCGAAGATCGCGCCATAGGTATAGATGGGCCGGTTCTGCGGCCAGATGATCGTCTCTTTCCGACCCCACATTGTCTTTGCCATTGCCTTATCTCCTTCCTTCGGTCAGGAGTTTTCCGGCCATCTCGTGTTTCAAATTGCTGATCTGGTCAAGAAGTTTGTCGAACGCTTCGAGCGAGAGATTCTGTCCTGCGGCGAGTGGGCGGAGAACATTGACCAACAGCAACCGCACGCCAAGAATCTCTGCCAGCGAGGGATCGGATGCAGGCTCCAAACGCAGCTCGCGCAAGATCACATCGCGCATCCACTCGCTACGGGGAAC
>DAHVZZ010000134.1:0-4334 GCA_027323785.1 Acidobacterium sp.
GAGCTTGACGCCGAAGTCGCGAACGCGCTGCTCCGGCTCAATGAAGGTACGGCCGACGTAGTGGTTGCGGATCAGGCCAAAGCGGAAGGGCACACCGCTTTCGGCAGCATAGCCGATGGCCGCCGTGACGCCGGAGTCGGGAACAGGGACGACCAAATCCGAAGGGACGTGCGATTCGCGGGCAAGCTGGCGGCCCATCTCCTCGCGGCTCTCCTGCACCCAGCGGCCGAAGATTCTGCTGTCTGGACGGGCGAAGTAGACGTGCTCGAAAATGCAGCTGGACTGCTGCGGCTCGGCATACTGGCGCGAAGTAACACCATCCTGGGTCACCATGACCAGTTCGCCGGGCAGCACATCGCGCTCGTATTTGGCGCGGAGCAGGTCGAAGGCGCAGGTTTCCGACGCGAAGACAAAGGTATCCGGCCCGTCGGGGTTGGAGATGCGGCCCATGGAGAGCGGGCGGAAGCCGTGCGGGTCGCGCGCGGCAAAGATGCGGTCGCGGGTCATCATCACGATGGAGAACGCGCCCTCGACCTGGCGCAGCGAGTCGGCGATAGCGTCGACCAGCGTGGTCGCCTGGGAATGAGCGATGAGCTGGATGATGATCTCGGAATCGGAGGTGGTCTGAAAGAACGCACCCTGGCGCTCGAGATGGACGCGGAGATTGCCGAGGTTGATCAGGTTGCCGTTATGGGCAATGGCGATCAGGCCGCGCGTGGATTCGACGCGGATGGGCTGAGCATTGAGCAGGGCGGCGTCGCCGGTGGTGGAGTAGCGGGTGTGGCCGATGGCGAGGTGGCCGCGGAGGCGCTCAAGGACATCGTCGGTGAAGATTTCCGAGACGAGGCCCATGCCCTTGATGTTGGAGAGGTGCGCGCCGTCGGCGGTGGCAATGCCGGCCGATTCCTGGCCGCGATGCTGGAGCGCGTAGAGGGCAAGGTAGGCCTGGCGGGAAGCTTCGGGGTGATTATGGATGGCGACGACGCCGCAGTGCTCCCGGAGTTTGGGGTCAGAATCGGTAGGGGCCAAAGTGGTGCTGCGCGCACGGCGGCCCGCGGCTTCCTCGCAGGACAACTCAATCGAGGATGGTGGCTGGCCCGGGAGGCCTTCGATGATGAGGGGGCGGCTCACGCGGTCACCTCGGTGGCAAGCTGGGATTCGAGGGCGCTGGAGTAAACGTCCGCAATCTCCCGAATGGATACATTCAACGTTCCGGTTTCGAGGGGGATGCTCAGCCGGTCGCCACCGGTATTGCCAATATGCATGGCGAAAATGGATCCACCTTCCTGCTCAGTTATCTGGTCGAGTTTCTCAAAGTCGGCCTCGCTGCAGGTAATCACGGCGACACCGCCCGATTCGGCGAAAAGATCCTGAATCGTCCGCAGTGATCCGTTAACCGGCGATGGCAACAGTGCAGCACCGATACCGCAGGATATACAGGCGCGAGCCAGCGCCACGGCCAGGCCGCCATCAGAGATATCAGAAGCGGAATGCAGAAGGCCTTCTTCAGCACAGCGGCGCAGCACCCGATGCAGCGCGGCTTCGTCGCGCAGATCGAGAGCCGGAGGCTGGCCCCAAAGCTGACCCACGACCACCTTGGCGAATTCCGAGGAGCCCAAGGAAGCGGCAATCTCCTCGGGCCGCTTCTCGGCAAGAGCTGCGGCCCCGGCGAGAAGCACGATGTAGTCTCCCGGCCGCTGGAAATCCGCCGGTACAGCTTTCGTTACATCGTCGAGGATGCCGACGACGCCGAAGACAGGCGTGGGGTAAATGCCTTCACCCTTCGTCTCGTTATAGAGCGAAACATTGCCGCCAGTGATGGGGGTGCCCAGCGCCGTGCAGGCCTCGGCAAGGCCATCAATGGCCAGCGAAAACTGGGCCATGATCTCGGGCTTTTCCGGATTGCCGAAGTTGAGGCAGTTGGTGGCGGCGACGGGGGTGGCTCCGGTGCACGCGACCTTGCGGGCGGCTTCGGCGACGGCGTGCATGGCTCCGAGTTTTGGGTCGAGGTAGCACCAGCGTCCGTTGCCCGCGAGCGCCATGGCCAGGCCGCGCTCATGACCGGGCTTGCCGGTACCCTTGATGCGCATGACGCCGGCTTCGCCGCCAGGGCCCTGGACGGTGTTCGTTTGCACCATGGAGTCATACTGCTCGAAGACCCATCGCTTGGAGCAGATATTGAGCGAGGCGAGGAGCTTTTTGAGGTCGGCGGTGTAGTCGCGGGGCTTTTGCAGCTCGGCGAGGATGTGGGGCGGCGGATCGAGCGGGACCTTGATCTGCTCGGGGCGCTGCCATGTGCCGACGGGGCGGTGGTAGACGGGGGCTTCGTCGGTGAGGGACTGGTTGGGGATGTTGGCGACGACCTGGCCGTGATGGAGGACGCGGAGGCGCGGCTCCTGAATGACGGTGCCGACGATGACGCCTTCGAGACCCCACTTGTCGAAGACCTGGAGGACTTCGTGCTCGCGGCCTTTCTCGGCGACGAGGAGCATGCGCTCCTGGGATTCGCTGAGCATCATTTCGTAGGCGGTCATGCCGGTTTCGCGCTGGGGGACGCGGTCGAGGTCGAGCTCGAGGCCGACGCCGCCGCGAGCGCCCATTTCGCAGCTGGAGCTGGTGAGGCCGGCTGCGCCCATGTCCTGAATGCCGACGATGGCGCCGGTCTTCATGGCTTCGAGGCAGGCCTCGAGGAGGAGCTTTTCCATGAAAGGGTCGCCGACCTGGACGTTGGGGCGCTTCTGTTCGGAGCCTTCTTTGAACTCCTCGGAGGCCATGGTGGCGCCGTGGATGCCGTCGCGGCCGGTGCGGGCACCGACGTAGATGACCGGGTTGCCGATGCCGGTGGCCCTGGCGTAGAAGATCTCGTCGCGGCGAACGAGGCCGAGGGCAAAGGCGTTGACCAGCGGATTGCCGGAGTAGCAGGGCTCGAATTTGGTTTCGCCGCCGAGGTTGGGCACGCCGAAGCAGTTGCCGTAGCCGGCGATGCCGTGGACGACGCCTTCGACGACGGAGTGATTCTTGCGGACGAACTCCTCGGAGGTCTGCTCGTCGGCCTCGAGAGGGCCGAAGCGGAGCGAGTCCATGACGGCGAGGGGGCGCGCGCCCATGGTGAAGATGTCGCGGAGGATACCGCCGACGCCGGTGGCCGCGCCCTGGTAGGGCTCGATGTAGGAGGGGTGGTTGTGCGACTCGATCTTGAAGGCGCAGGCCCAGCCTTCGCCGACGTCGATGATGCCGGCGTTTTCGCCGGGACCCTGGACGACGCGGTCGCTTTTGGTGGGCAGGCGGCGGAGGTGAACTTTGGACGACTTGTAGGAGCAGTGTTCGCTCCACATGACGCTGTAAATGCCCAGCTCGGTCAGCGACGGCGTGCGTCCGAGAGCGGCCTGGATGCGGCTGTATTCGTCCGAAGTGATGCCATGCTGAGCCAGAAGCTCAGGGGTCACCATGGCCGGTGTGGGCGCGGCGGCTGCGGGAGCTTTCATAACCTGTTCATCAACATTGTCGCATGGGGGACTGGCCGGGACCGGCCATCCGGGCAAACGCCGTTTCGCGGACGGCTGGCCGTGGCGGAGCGGGCACGCCTCACGCCACCTTGCTAGGCCGGGCCGACCACGGCAGCGGCATGGTGGATGGCCAATAGCTTTTCGAGCAGCGGGCGGAGATCCTTGAGATCGAGTGCGTTGGCGCCGTCGGATTTGGCCTCTGCCGGATTGTCGTGGACCTCCAGGAAGAGACCGTCGATACCGGCTGCGACCGCGGCGCGGGTGAGCAGGGGGATGAACTCCGGCTGCCCCCCGGAAACGCCATTGGCGCCGGACGGGATCTGCACGGAGTGGGTGCCGTCGAAGACGACCGGGGCGTAGCCGCGCATGATGGCCAGAGCACGCATGTCCACAACCAGGTTGTTGTAGCCAAAGCTGGCTCCGCGCTCGGTGAGGAAGACGCGGGAGTTGCCGGTGGAGGCGACCTTTTCGACGGCGTGGCGCATGTCCCAGGGAGCTACGAACTGGCCTTTTTTCACGTTGATGGCGCGGCCCGTGCGGGCGGCGGCCACAAGCAGGTCGGTCTGGCGGCAGAGGAAGGCCGGAATCTGGAGCACATCGGCCCCCTCGGCGGCGATCTCGCACTGGGCCGGCTCATGGACGTCGGTGAGGATCGGCAGCTCGGTGGATTCGGCAAGGCGGCGCAGAATGGCGGCGCCTTCCACAAGTCCCGGCCCGCGGAAACTGGAGACTGAGGTGCGGTTCGCCTTATCGAAGGAGGCTTTGAAGATGTAAGGGATGCCGAGGTCGGAGGCGACCCGCTGGATAGCTTCAGCCATTTTGCGGACG
>DAHVZZ010000151.1:0-3386 GCA_027323785.1 Acidobacterium sp.
GTTTACAATCGCTCCATGCGATCCGCAGAACTGGCCCGTGCTCTTCACGCGGAGTTGCGCGGCGACCCCAATCTCGACATCACCGGTGTCGCCGGCATCGAAGAAGCCGCACCCGGCCACGTCACCTTCGTCGCCAATCCCAAATACGCCGCTCAGGCCCGCACCACCCGTGCCTCGGCCATCCTCGTCACCAACGATTTCCCTGAAGTCCCCGTCACCACCCTCCGCCTCAAAAACCCCTACCTGGCCTTCGCCCGCGCCATCGAGCTCTTCTACCAGCCGCCCGCCTGGCCCGCCGGCATCGATCCCGCCGCCTCTGTCCATCCCTCCGCACGCATCGGCGCACGCGCCCACATCGGCCCCTTCGCCGTCATTGGCCGCGATGTCGTCCTCGGCGACGACGCCGTCATTTTGCCCCATGTCGTCCTGTATCCCGGCGTCCACATCGGCCATCGCTTCTTCGCCCACGCCCATGCCATAGTCCGCGAAAACTGCCGCATCGGCGACGATGTCATCCTTCAGAACGGCGTGGTCGTCGGCTCCGATGGCTTCGGTTTCGCCAAAGACGAACATGGCGCCTGGCACAAGATTCCCCAGTCCGGCCCCACCATCCTCGGCGACCGCATCGAGGTCCAGGCCAACTCCTGCATTGACCGCGCCAGCGTCGGAGCCACCCACATCGGCGACGGCGTCAAAATCGACAACCTCGTCCAGGTCGGCCACGGATCGACCGTCGCCGACAATACCCTGCTCTGCGCCCAGGTCGGCCTCGCCGGATCCACGCACGTCGGCAAAAATGTCATCCTCGCCGGACAAGTCGGCGTCGCCGGCCACTGCCACATCGGCGACAATGTTGTCGCCATCGCCCAGGCCGGCCTCCACGGAGACATTCCTCCAGGATCCATGCTCGCCGGATCACCCGCCTTCGACCATAAGCAGTGGCTGCGCGCTTCCTCCCTCTTCAGTCGGCTGCCGGACATCGTCCGCCAACTCCAGCGCCGCCGCAAATCCGAAGAAGAATAGAATCTGCGGCCTGCGAAAGCGTAAACTGGCTGGGCAACACAGAATCGACAGGCCGCGGCAGCAATTCCCCTGCTTCTCTGCATCCAAACGGACGACTGATGTCTGCCAACGAACAAGATACCTCGCTGACCCTCGTTTCGCCGTCCACCCCCGAACCGATTCGTGTCCTCCTGCTCGATGACCACCCGGACAATCTCCTTCTCCGGTCCACCATCCTGCGCAAATACGGCTATCTCACCGAAACCGCCAGCACCGTGGAAGAAGCAGCCGGCATGCTCGACAGGATCGACATCGCCGTCCTCGACTACCATCTCGGCGCGGGCAAATTCGGCACCGATGTCGCCGCCGATCTCCGCTCCCGCCGCCCCCAGGTCCCTATCATCATCCTTTCCGCTACCCTGGAACGCCGCTTCGGCGGTGTCGAGGACATGCACCTCCTCAAGGGCTACAGCTCCATCGACGACCTCGTCACCGCTCTCCGCTCCTTCGAGGCCAAGCGCCGCGGCCGGCCCGTCGTCGTTGACGCCCGCGACTTCTTCTACTCCCGCATCAACATGGCCATCGGCGACGACGTCGTCCTCGAAATCCTCGATGGCGACGGCACCTGGCAGTACGTCAACGAAACCTGCGCCCGCGTCCTCGAGAAACCCCGCGACTGGTTTCCCGGCCGCAACATGTTCGAGGAAATGCCCGATCTCGCCGCCGACTGGGCCGACATCCTCCGCACCGTCGCCGAAACCCGCGAAACCTACATCGACCGCACCTTCCGCGGCGTCCTCAACCTGCCCAGCAAAGGCGACCGCTGGGTCTGGAACGTCCTCGCCTTCCCCATCACCCTGCACACCCGCGAAACCGGCATCGTCCTCACCGCCCGCGCCCTCGAACGCAAGTCCCTCGTCTAGGATCACAATTCGAGACCTCTTCCCGAATTCAGCGGGTGCAGCTTCAGCTGTGCCCCGCGCCGCGCCCATAGCCCAAAACCCTCCCCTTCTGGCAAACTGGACCAACCGCTTGCATCAGCAGTTTTTCCGGAGGCCAGCCCGTGATTCAGGTCCAGAGCCTGACCAAAACCTTCGACCAGTTCACCGCCGTCAACGACATCTCCTTCCACGTCGAGACCGGCGAGATCTTCGCCTTCCTCGGCCCCAACGGCGCCGGCAAAACCACCACCATCAAAATGCTCACCACCCTGCTCCGTCCCACCAGCGGAACCATTCACCTCGATGGCTTCGATCCCTGGGTCAAGCAGCGCGACGCCCGCCAGCGCTTCGGCATCGTCTTTCAGGACCCCAGTCTCGACTCCGAGCAGACCGCTTACGAAAACATGGAGCTGCACGGCATCCTCTATCACGTCCCCAGCCGCGTCCGCGCGCCCCGCATCGAAGCGCTCCTCCGCCAGTTCGAGCTGTGGGAACGCCGCGACGATTACGTCAAAACCTTCTCCGGAGGCATGAAGCGCCGCCTCGAAATCGCCCGCGGCTTCCTCCACACCCCCAAAATCCTCTTCCTCGACGAGCCCACCCTCGGCCTCGATCCCCAGAGCCGCAACCAGCTCTGGACCCACGTCAAAACCCTCAACGAAGCCGAAAAGACCACCGTCTTCCTCACCACTCACTACATGGACGAGGCCGACCGCGTCGCCCATCGCATCGCCATCATGGACCACGGCTCCATCGTCGCTGTCGGCACCTCGGCCGAGTTGAAAGCCCGCACTGCCACTGACTCGCTCGAAGCTGCCTTCCTCGCCCTCACCGGAACATCCATCCGCGACGAGGGCGCCAACTCCACGGACAACATGCGCCGCTTCGCCCAAATGTGGCAAAAGCGGTAAAAGATTGAAATGCAGCAAAAAAGCAGTTAGCAAAGGACGGTTAGCAAAAATGCGGTTGGCAAAAAGCTGCTAGAGAAAAAAGCTGTTAGCCGAAGCCCCTCCGCTCAGCCCAGTTCCCTAACCGCTTCACTGCTACCCGCTTCACCGCTAACCGCTTCACCGCCAACCGTCTTTCGCTAGCCGCTTTTTAGCTAGCCGCTTCATCGCTACCTGCTACCTGCTGTCTTTTACCCGGAGGTCAAAATGGGCGCCATTTACATCATGTGGCTGCGCGAGCTCAAGCGTTATGTCCGCTCCCGCGCGCAGATTCTCGTCTCCCTCGGCCAGCCGGCCCTCTATCTGCTGGCCCTCGGCTACGGATTCGGCCCGGTCTTCGCCAAAGCCGGCGCCGGCAGCTACCTCCAGTTCATGGCCCCCGGCGTCATCGGCATGACCGTCCTCTTCAGCTCCGTCTTCTCCGGCATGGCCATGCTCTGGGACCGTCAGTTCGGTTTCCTCCGCGAAACCCTCGTCGCTCCCGTCCCGCGCATTC
>DAHVZZ010000156.1:0-2517 GCA_027323785.1 Acidobacterium sp.
GCTTCGGCGGTGGAGAGCGCGGAAATGGCGGCCACGACGGGCGAGGGCTGCGCGGCGGCGATGGCATTGCTAAGCAGAGATGATTTTTCCGCGGAGGAGAGGGTGGCAGCTTCGCCGAGCGAGCCGAGCGCAATGATGCCGGTGCATCCATTCGCGAGGAGCCATTGGATATGGCGGGTCATGAAGGCGTCGTCAACGCGGAGATTGTGGTCGAAGCAGGTGGTGAGTGCGGGCATGACGCCGTGCCATTTCATGGAGCCTCCGTTGAGGTGTTGCGGGTTGAGATGCTTGCGCTGGCGAGGTGCGAGACGGGTGTGGGAAAGAGCGGCGGGCGAACGGATTCGGCGCGCCAGCCGAAGAGGAATTCCGTTGCGGGGCCGCAGACGCGTCCCTGACAGGGGCCCATGCCGCAGCGGGTGTGGAGTTTTCCGTCGCGCCAGCTGCTGCGGGAGCGGAGGGATTCGAGGCGGACGTCTTCGCAGCGGCAGACGATGGTGTCGGCAGATGGAAGCTGGCGGAGTGCAGGGTTGAGAGCACAGGCCTGGCGGAGCGCGCGGACGAAGCGCTGCGATGCATGGCGGCGCGGGACGAGGCGGTGTGCAGCGTCCGAATGGCCGGCGGCTGCGAGCGCGGCGAGTTGGCCTTCGAGCAGGGAGAGCTCGACGCCGCCGATGCTGGTGGGCTCTCCGGCACACCAGACATTGGGAATGGAGGTTTGCAGGCGATCGTCGGTGGCGACGAATCCATTGTCGAGGCGGCAGCCGAGGAGGGCTGCGAGTTCTATGTTGGGGACGAGGTGAAAGGCGCAGGCGAGATAGTCGCAGTCGATGGACCATTGTTCGTCGCGCTGGCGGAGGGTTACGGAACGCAACTGCGTGTCGCCGTGCGCGGCTACGGGCCAGCAACTGGTGAGATAGCGGGCGTCCTTTATGAGCCAGGAATATTGCAGTGCCTGCCGCAATTTGCCGGGGTGCGAGAGCGTGTGAGCGGCGAGTGGCAGCAGCTGTTGCAGCGGGGCCTGTTCGCAGATGGCGAGGATGTGTGCTCCGCGCTGGGCCAGATGCGCGGCGGCGGCGAGGAGCAGAGGGCTGGTTCCGGCGACGACGATGCGCTTGCCGGCGACGGGCAGGCCGGAGCGGGAGATGGCGTCGAGAGCTCCGACGCCCATGATGTTGGGGAGGGTCCAGCCAGGGAAGGGCAGAAAGCGCTCGCGCGCGCCAGTGGCGAGGATGAGCCTGTTGTAGCGCAGCTCGGCGGGTTCGGGGCGGGGCGTTTGGGCGACTGATTCGGCGAGAAGAACGCCCGGTCGGGGGGAATCGAAGATGCGCCAGCCGCGGAGTTGATGGACGCTGCTCGCATTGAGCCTGGCGATCCAGTGTTGAGCGGCACGCGGAATATGGGCTCCGGCGCGCCAGATCTGGCCGCCGGGCGTGGGATTGTCGTCGACGAGAGCGACGCGCAGCCCGCATTCGGCGGCAGTGACGGCGGCGGCGATGCCCGCGGGTCCGGCGCCAGCGACGAGGATGTCGAAGGGCTGAGTCATTGCGGCGGCCCTTGCTCGGAGGTGGTGACGCAAATGCCGGGCGTGCAGAGAATCTGGCAGCTGCGCTGATGCGGCATGCCGTCGATGGTGACGCGGCACTCGAAGCAGATGCCCATGCCGCAGAGCGGGCTGCGCAGTTCGCCGCTGACGGAGCGGCGGGTCGCGGAGCCGGCGATGAGCACGGCGGCGGCGACGGTGGTTCCGGGGGCGACGCGAATGTCGATGCCGTTGACGCTGAGCGGGATGAGCTGCTGCGGGTCTGTCACGCGCTGGCTCCCTCGTGTGGGTTAGACGTGCGCAGGCGGTTGCAGAAGCGCGCGGGCAGGTAGGGATCTGGCGGGATGGAGGGGGCCTGGCCGGCGATGGCGGCGGCGATGAGGTGTCCGGTTGCGAGGGAGGTGGTGATGCCGAGGCCTTCGTGTCCGGTGGCGAGATAGAGCGATTCGTCCTCGGGCCACGGGCCGATGAGGGGAAGCTTGTCCGGACTGGCGGCGCGGAAGCCGGTCCAGACGCGGATGGCCTGGAGATCGGCGATGCGCGGCAGGTAAGTCTGAACGCGGCGCAGCATGGCGTGGAGCAGGGCGCGATTGATGGATGTATCTTCCGCGCCGAATTCGCGCGAGCTTCCGATGAGCAGTTGTCCGGTTCGGCGCGGCTGCACGTTGAAGGCGACGGAGTCCTGATCAACGCCGTGCGCGCTTTTGAGATAGCCCAGCTCTACGAGCTGGTGATGCACGAATCCAGGGTAGCGATCGGTGATGACGAGATGGCCGCGGCGTTTGCGGATGGGGAGCGAGGGCATGAGGGCGACCGCGTCCGCGCCACAGGCATTGACGATGCGATGGGCGTGGATCTCTGTTCCGTCTTGAAGGAGGACGCGACCGTGCGCGGCGGCGGTCGCCTGATGAGCGAGGATGCGCGCGCCTGTGCGGGTGGCTTCGCCGATGAGGAACGCGGCAGCAGCGGGCGGGTAG
>DAHVZZ010000159.1:0-7768 GCA_027323785.1 Acidobacterium sp.
GTTTGAGGAGTGGTGGGCGGGGCCGAATAAGGTTCGGATGGAGATGAATGGGCCGGCAGTTCATCAGACGCAGTGGTATACGGCGAATGGGGATTTCAGTACCGGGGACAGCTGGTGGCCCGCGTGGGAGTACAAGCTGGTTGCGGATGCTATCAGCGGAAGTCTGCCGGACGCGCAGCAGGTGGAGAAGAATTTCCCTGAGCGTTTCACCGAAAAGATCGGTTCGCTGAGACTCCATTGCGCGAAGCTTTCTGGAACCCGATATTGCTTCAGCGGTATTCCACCGGTTTTGCGAATTGAAGTGACGCCTGCCACGGAGGCGATTTCCGATGGGCTTGTGCGATTTCAGGGAAGGTATGTTGCGCAGGATATTCGTGTCTTGCGCATGGGCATGCCGAATCTGGAGATCCACCTGGAGAAAATTGAACTGCTCGATGGGATCAAGGCCGCCGATTTCACCCATGCGCCTGGCGCGAGAATGATTTCCGCTCGGAGCCCGCGGATTGGAAAGCTAACACCGGGAAGAAAAATCTCAGGTGAGGGGCCGAAGTATCCGGCTGATGCCAAGAGCAGGCATATTGAGGGGACGGTAATGCTGTGGGCCACGATTGGGACGGATGGCTCACTCCATCACGTTGAAGTGATCGGTGGACCAGCAGTCCTACAACAGTCTGCGGTCGATGCCGTGAGCACTTGGCACTACGAGCCATATCTCTACAATGGACAGCCTGTACCGATGTCGACCGAAATCGATGTTGTCTATTCGATCGGTAGTTAGTGAACTAGAGAGGCTGAACCGATGACGGAAAAGCTTGCACAATTGCCGACGGAGGGGCGGAATGCGGCGTCGGAGGGGCTGGATGGGCTGCCGACGCGGGCGATGCTGGAGGTGATCCACGCGGCGGATGGCGAGGCGGTGGCTGCCGTCGGACGGGAGCTGGAGCGGATTGCCGCGGCGGTGGACGCGATTGCGGCGCGGCTGGAGAGCGGCGGACGGCTGTTCTACCTGGGCGCGGGGACGTCGGGGCGGCTGGGGGTGCTGGATGCCTCGGAGTGTCCGCCGACGTACAACACGCCGCCGGAGATGGTGCAGGGGGTGATTGCGGGCGGCGATGGGGCGCTGCGGCGGTCAGTGGAGCGGGCGGAGGACGATGCGGCGCAGGGCGTGCGGGACCTGGAGGAGCGAGGGTTTGGCGCGGCGGACGCGCTGGTGGGGATTGCCGCGAGCGGGCGGACTCCGTATGTGGTGGGCGCGCTGGAGCATGCGCGGCGGATGGGGGCGCTGACGGTGGGGCTGAGCTGCGTTCCGGGGTCGCCGGTGGAGCGGGCGGCGGAGCTGGCGATTACGCCGGCGACGGGCGCGGAGGTGGTGACCGGATCGACGCGGATGAAGGCGGGGACGGCGACGAAGCTGGTGCTGAATATGCTTTCGACCGGCGCGCTGGTGCGGCTGGGGTACGTGTACGACAATCTGATGGTGAACGTGCAGCCGACGAACGCGAAGCTGGTGGACCGGGCGGCGCGGATTGTGGCGGCGATTACGGGGCTGGAGCCGGGCGCGGCGGCGGAGCTGCTGGAGCGGGCGGGGTCGGTGCGGACGGCGGTGGCGATGCAGAAGCTGGGCGTGGGACGCGAGGAGGCCGAGGCGCGGCTGGCGGCGGCTCATGGGCGGCTGAAGGATGTGGTGGACTGAGAGGGCGGCGGAGTTGGCGCTGTGGGTGTGAGGTGCGTCAGCTCAGCGAACGGAAGGCTTCTCGGGCGGCGGCGATGGTTTGATGGATGTCCGATTCGGTGTGGGCGGTGCTGAGGAAGGCTGCCTCAAACTGCGAGGGCGGCAGCCAGATTCCTGCATCGAGCATGGAGTGGTGGAAGGCGGCAAAGCGCTTCGTGTCCGACGCGGCGGCGGTGGCGAAGTCGGTAACCGGGGCATCGGTGAAAAACCAGGTGAACATGGCTCCGACGCGGTTGGTGACGAGGGGAATGCCGGCAGCCCTGGCTTCGGCGGCGATGCCGTCGGCGAGGGCGGCGCTGAGCTTTTCGAGGGTGGTGTAGACCTGGTCGCGATTTTCGGTGAGATGGCGGAGCATGGCGATGCCGGCGGCCATGGCGAGGGGATTGCCGCTGAGGGTACCGGCCTGGTAGACAGGACCGAGCGGGGCGAGCTGATCCATGATGTCAGCGCGGCCACCGAAGGCTCCGCAGGGCAGGCCGCCGCCGAGGATTTTGCCGAGGGTGGTGAGGTCGGGGCGGATGTTGAAGAGCTGCTGGGCTCCGCCGAGGGCGACGCGGAAGCCGGTCATGACCTCGTCGAAGATGAGCAGGGAGCCGTGGCGGGTGGTGAGGTCGCGCAGGGCCTGGAGGTAGCCGGGAGCGGCGGTGATGCATCCGGCGTTGCCGACGACCGGCTCAACGATGATGCAGGCGATTTCGCCGGGATGGGCGGCGAAGGCGGCTTCGAGAGCGGAGACGTCGTTGAAGGGAAGGGCCAGGGTGAAGCGGGCTGTTTCCTCGGGAACGCCGGCGGAGCCGGGAATGCCGAAGGTGGCAACGCCGGATCCGGCTTTGACGAGGAGGCCGTCGGCATGGCCGTGGTAGCAGCCCTCGAACTTGATGACGTATTTGCGGCCGGTGAAGGCGCGGGCCACGCGGATGGCGGACATGGTGGCCTCAGTGCCGGAGCTGACGAAGCGGAGCTTCTGGATGGAGGGGACGGCGGCGATGACGAGCTCGGCGAGATCGGCTTCGGCGGCGGTGGAGGCTCCGAAGCTGGCGCTGCGGGCGGCGGCCTGCCGGATGGCTTCGACGACGGGCGGGAAGGCATGGCCGAGGAGCATGGGTCCCCAGGAACCGAAGTAATCGATGTAGCGG
Organism: Acidobacterium sp.; assembly: GCA_027323785.1. Classification (GTDB taxonomy): domain Bacteria; phylum Acidobacteriota; class Terriglobia; order Terriglobales; family Acidobacteriaceae; genus Palsa-343. The sequence goes on from DAHVZZ010000159.1 coordinate 2,869, forward strand.
TTGCCATCGGCATCCCACAGGTAAGCGCCATGGCCGCGTTCGACGAAGGGCGGTTCGCCGCCAACGGCGCGGAATGCGCGGACGGGCGAGTTGACACCGCCGGGGAAGAGGCTTTCGGCGCGCTGCTGGAGCGCGTGGGAACGGGTCATGGTCCGGGACATAAAGTTCAGTATAGGTCGGAGCGGGGGTGACGTATTCGCACCGGATAGAAGATACTGGTTAGCGTAAGGAACGGAAGTTTTGCTCCGGTTTCTGTTTTTGGAGAGATTCGCCGATGCGTGGTTGTGCGCGTCCGGAGAGAAGACCGAGAGACCTGGGTTTCGCCATCCCCCGGGCGGCCCGCAGCAGCCATTGACGCTGCATCTAACCATGCGCTCACCGCGGAGATTGCGATTGAGCCCAGACAGTCTCAAAATCCGAGGAAGGGGTTTCAAAATCTGACTATGCCCACAAAGACCAGGGTACGTAAGGCAGTATTTCCAGCGGCGGGGTTCGGTACGCGATTTCTGCCGGCGACAAAGTCCATTCCCAAGGAAATGCTGGCGCTGGTAGACAAGCCGATCATCCAGTACGGAGTGGAAGAGGCGCTGGCGGCCGGCTGCGACCAGATCGTAATTGTGACAGGACGCGGGAAGTCGGCCATCGAAGATCACTTTGACGTGAGCTACGAGCTGGAATGCACGCTGGAGAAGCGGGGCAAGACGGATCTGCTGGCGGTGAGCCGGGGCGTGTCGCACATGGTGCGGCTGTCGTACGTCCGACAGAAGGAAGCGATGGGGCTGGGACATGCGGTGCTGATGGCGCGCGACCTGGTGGGCGACGAGCCCTTTGCGGTGATCCTGCCGGACGACGTGATCGACGCGCCGAAGCCGTGCCTGAAGCAGATGGTGGAGGTCTTCGACCAGGTGCAGTCGTCGATCATCGCGACGCAGGTGGTGGAGGGACCGGGGATTTCGGCGTATGGCGTGCTGGATGGCGCGGCGGTGCCGGGGAATCCGCGGCTGTTCGACGTGAAGGGCATGGTGGAGAAGCCGAAGCAGAGCGAGGCTCCGTCGAAGAACGCGATTATCGGGCGGTACATTCTGACGCCGGCGATTTTCGATCTGCTGGAGAAGACGCCGCTGGGCGCGGGGGGCGAGCTGCAGCTGACGGATGGCATTAAGGGTCTGCTGCAGACGGAGAAGGTGTACGGCTACAGCTTTGAAGGCGTCCGCCACGACGCCGGCGACAAGCTGGGCATGCTGAAGGCGACGGTGGATTACGCGCTGAAGCGGGAGGATCTGGGGCCGGCGTTCAGGGAATATCTGAAGACAGTGAAGCTGTAGACGCGGGACCAGGCGGAAAAGAGGGCGGCGCATGCGAGTGCGCCGCCTTCTTTTGCGCAGGAGTGCGATGCCGGTCCGGGCGGCGGGAATTTGTTTTCGGGGCAGGCGAGGCGTATTGTCGGGTTGTAGGTTCGGGTGGCATCCTCTGCAGGAATGGAGGAGCCGCACTGGAGACAAGATGAGCATTCCACATTTCCGCAGTGGAGACCGGGTGGATTCGGCCCCGGTTCCTGTGACCTTCCAGACAATCCAGGAAAAGAAGCGGACGGGCAGTCCGATTACGGCGCTGACCGCCTATGACTATGCCACGGCGCGGCTGGTGGACGAGGCTGGGATCGACCTGATCCTGGTGGGCGATTCGCTGGCGATGGTGGTTTTGGGCTACGAGAACACGCTCCCCGTGACGGTGGAGGAGATGCTGCATCACACGCGGGCCGTCCGACGGGCCGTCCGACGGGCGATTGTGGCGGCGGACATGCCGTGGGGGTCGTATCACCTGACGGTGAACGAAGGCGTGGCGAACGCGGTGCGCTTTGTGAAGGAAGCCGGCGCGCAGGCGGTGAAGGTGGAAGGCGGAGCGGAGCGGGCCGAGCTGGTGGAGCGGCTGACGGCCGCGGAGATTCCGACGATCGGGCACCTGGGGCTGACGCCGCAGTCGATCCACCGGATGGGCGGCTACAAGGTGCAGGGCAGGACGACGAGCGCGATTAGCAAGCTGCTGCATGACGCGCACGCGCTGGAGTCTGCCGGAGCGGCGGCGATTGTGCTGGAAGGAATGCCGCGCGAAGTGGCGGCGCGGATCACGGCGGAGGTGGGGATTCCGACGATTGGGATTGGCGCGGGTCCGGAGTGCGACGGGCAGATTCTGGTGTTCCATGATCTGGTGAGCCTGAGCTTCTCGCCGCCGGCGAAGTTTGCGCGCCGGTACGGCGATGCGGCGGCGCTGTTCCGCGAGGCGGTGGAAGGATATCGCCGGGATGTGGAGGAGCGGGCGTTCCCGAGCGATCAGGAGAGCTACCATTTGCCGAAGGATGTGGCGGCGGCGCTGGAGAGCGAGAGCGAGCGGCATCCGGCGCGATGAGGATTGCGAAGAGCATTGCTGAGGCGCGTGCGGCGATTGCCGAGCTGCGGGCAGCGGGGCGCACGGTGGGGCTGGTTCCCACGATGGGGGCATTGCATGCCGGGCACCTGTCACTGGTGCGCGCGGCCCGAGCGGCGTGCGGCGCGGTGGTGGTGAGCCTGTTTGTGAATCCCACGCAGTTTGGGCCGAATGAGGATTTCAGCAAGTATCCGCGGACGTTTGACGCGGATTGCGAGATGCTGCGCGGGGAAGGCGTGGAGGTGCTGTTTGCGCCGCCGGCCGAGGAGATGTATGCGCCGGGCGCGGTGACGTTTGTGGATGTGGAGGAGATTTCCGGACGGCTGGATGGCGAGTCGCGGCCGGGGCATTTCCGCGGCGTGGCGACGGTGGTGGCAAAGCTGTTCAACATCGTCGGGCCGGACCAGGCATTTTTCGGGCAGAAGGATGCCGCGCAGGTGGCGGTGCTGCGGCGCATGGTGCGGGATCTGAATTTTGGGCTGGAACTGGTGGTGTGTCCGATTGTGCGGGAGCCGGACGGGCTGGCGATGAGCTCGCGGAACCGGTATCTGTCAGCGGATGATCGGCGTCATGCGCTGGTGCTGCATCGGGCGCTGCGGCGTATGGAGGAACTGGCGGACGCGGGGCAGACGGCGTCGGACGAGCTGGTGGAGGCGGGCCGGGCAGTGATGGCCGGGGAGCCTGCAGCGCAGCTGGACTACCTGAGGATTGTGGATCCGGAAACGCTGGAAGATGTGAGCGATGTGGGGCGAGGCGCGCTGGCCGCGGTTGCCGCCTGGGTGGGTCCGGCGCGCCTCATCGATAATGTGCTGCTGCCGCCTCGCTGATGCCTAATTGTGCGGCGGCGGTGGCGGTGGCGGGAAGTGGCGATGCCGCGGCGGCGGGACGAAGACCGGCGGCGTGGAGTGGCCGCGATGGCAGGTTCCGCAGGTGACGTGCGCCTGGGCTGGCGGCGTGTTCGGGACGTGCACTTTGGCGATATAGCTGGCGTTGATCGCTTCCGTCATGCGCATCATGAGGCGGGCGGTGCGCTTCTGCGGTTTGGCGTCCGAGGGGAAATCCAGGTGATGGGTTTTGGGATTCCTGACGTGGCAGAAGCTGCAATCGACGCCAAGCGAGCCGGCAAAGCCGCGCATGATGTGGATGAGCTCCTTTGGGGGGATGTTCTTCGGGAGAACCTTCAGGTTGACAGGCTTGGGCAGCGGCGGAAAGTGCCGCTGCATGGGGTGGGCTCCGTTCTGAACGGAGGCTGGCTGGGCGAAAAGGGCGGGCTGGGCAATGAGCGCAAGGGCAAAGACTCCTGCGACGACGATCCGGCTCTGCATCACTCTGTCTTCCTGGGGAGATGAGATAGGGTGTGAAAATTCTGTGGGGCCATGTTACACAATCGCGCCCAGGTTTGCCTGGATGTTGTGGAGAATAGCTAAGAATTCATTTTGAGAGGCAGCGGTTGTCCGCGATGAGGAAGCGCAGCGGGCGATCGGCGGCGCGGCGGATACCGATGCGGGGAGTGGCTTCGACGCGCTCGGGGATGTAGCCGTCGTCCTCCAGGTGAAGGCCGGCTGGGGTGCTGGTGAGGTCGATGCCGTTGTGGGATTCGCGGGTGATGCCGAGCGCCTGGCAGAGGCGTCCGGGGCCGGAGGCGAGCAGGCGAGGATGGACGCCGGAGGAGAGCTTGCGGAGGGCGGCCATCGTTTCCATGCCTTCGAGGGGTTCGAGGGCGCGGAGAAGTACGCAGCCAGCCTGGCCCTCAGGTTCGCAGGAGATGTTGAGGCAAAAGTGCATGCCATAAATGAAGTAGACGTAGGCAAAACCTGGCGGACCGAAGAGGACGGCGTTGCGCGGGGTTTTGCCTGCGAAGGCGTGAGCGGCGGGGTCGTTGAGGCCGAAGTAGGCTTCGGCTTCCACGATGCGGCCGGCGAGACGGATGCCTTCGTACCGGCGGACGAGAATCTTGCCGAGAAGCTCTCGCGCGACCACGTCCGGCGGACGGAGGTAGAAGGCGCGGGGAAGGACGGGCAGGGGCATCTACTTTACGTGGAGGCCTCTGAGTGTTTCCAGCACCTCTTCGGCGTGGCCCTCGGGTTTGACTTTGGGGAAGGTTTTGAGCAGGCGCTGGTCGGGGCCGATGAGGAAGGTGGTGCGTTCGATGCCCATGACCTTTTTGCCGTACATGTTCTTTTCCTTCATGACGCCAAACTGATTGCAGACGGTTTCGTCTACATCTGCAAGGAGGGTGTAGGGCAGGTCGTACTTTTCGCGGAACTTACGCTGGGCTTTGGGGGTGTCGCGGGAGATGCCGAGGACGACAGCGCCGGTGTTCTGGATTTTTTTGAACTGGTCGCGGAAACCGCAGGCTTCGATGGTACAGCCGGGGGTATCTGCGCGGGGATAAAAGAAGAGAACGACAGGCTTTCCGGCGTAGTCGCTGAGGTGGACGGTGTGGTCCTGGTCGTCCTGGAGGGTGAAATCGGCG
>DAHVZZ010000174.1:0-4967 GCA_027323785.1 Acidobacterium sp.
CTTTGAGCATTTCGCGGACGAGGCGGCTCATGCCTTCGGATGTCTTCAGGGCGACGTTGCCGACAAAGCCGTCGCAGACGATGACGTCGCAGTTGCCGCTGTAGATATCGCGGCCTTCGACATTGCCGATGAAGTTGAGCGGGAGCTTTTTGACGAGGGTGGTGGCCTCGCGGGTGAGGTCGTTGCCTTTACCCTCTTCCTCGCCGACCGAGAGGATGCCGACGCGGGGACGCGGGATGCGGAGGACGGAACGGGAGTAGAGCTCGCCCATGACGGCGAACTGCTCCAGATTGTAAGGTTTGCAGTCTACGTTGGCACCGGCGTCGAGGAGGACGCAGGGCGAGCCCGAAAGGGTGGGCATGACGATGGCGAGAGCGGGCCGATCAACGCCATGAAGGGCTCCGAGGACCATTTTGGCAGTGGCCATTCCGGCACCGGTGTTGCCGGCGGTGAAGAAGCCGGCACACTGCTTTTCCCTGACCAGCTTGAGGCCGACGCGCATGGAGGAATTGCGCTTGGTGCGGACGGCATGGGCGGCCTTCTCATCCATGGTGATGTATTCGTCGGAATGGACGATGTGGATGGGCAGGCGCGCGAAGCCGAGCGCGGCATCGAGGCGCGGGCGGAGGATGGATTCGGGGCCGACCAGGTGCACGCGCACATTGAGGGTGCGAGAGGCAAGAATCGCGCCTCGGATTTCGGGCTCGGGGGCCTTATCCGAGCCCATCCCGTCGAGAGCGATGTCAGTGAGCATCCGGTGTGCCTGAGCGAATCTAGCTGGCTTCCTTCACTTCGAGAACTTCGCGGCCTTTGTAGGTGCCGCATTTGGGGCAGGCGTGGTGGGGAAGCTTGCGCTCATGGCAGTTGGGGCACTCGGAAAGAGAGCCAGCGGTGAGGGCGTCATGGGCACGGCGCCTGGAGGTGCGGGCCTTCGAATGACGCCGCTTTGGATTGGGCATTGCAAATTCCTTTCGCTTCCCGGGCTGGCGGTGCGAACTGCTTCAGTATGGCAGGGCCGCGCTGGGCATCCGGGTAAAAGCTCTGTTTTATTTAGGTAACGGTTTTTCGTTACCGGGACTGAGCTGGCTGCGCAGATCGGACAAAGAGGACCAGCGCGGATCGGAGGGTGAATCCTCACAGGCGCAGGCCTCGGTGTTGCGATTGCGTCCGCAGCGCGGGCAAAGTCCTTTGCAGTCCGGCCGGCAAAGAGTTCGGGCGGGAAGGGACAGGAGCACCTGTTCCCGCAGGACGTCTTCGAGGGCGAGACTGTCTTCCTGATAATAACCGATTTCGGTATCGGGTGCGCCGAGAGCGCGTTCGGCGGGGCCGGAGTCGGCCCCGAGTGGCCGGAAGAGGAGGTCGAAGTCACCGCCAAGTGCGTGCCGGACAGGGTCGAGGCAACGGGCGCAGGGGACCTGAAAATCGCCCTGCCAGTGGGCGCGAACGCGAATGTCCTCGACGATTTCGCGGGGACCGCGGTGCTCGCGAAGGAGTTCGGCCTCGCCGTGAACGGCAAGCGGGGAGACCTGGGCGGCTTCCTCGCCGAAGTCGATGACGCCGGGGTCGAGCCCCAGGTCAAAGCGAACCGGCTCGCGCTGGAGGTCGAGCAGAGAAATCAGCATGACGGGCTCCTCTAGGGGCGGGAATACTTCAAGGTTACGAGTGGCTGGGGAGGAGGTCAACCAGGCGGCGAGTCACGTAAAGCGGTCACACGGGGAGCCGATAAGGCGGCATAGGGGGCCCTGGTTCCGCAGCTCCGGTAATTGGGCCGGGCGGGGCGGGAGAGCGGGCGGTCCCCCGCGAGATTGAGAGAAGCGAGCAGCTATGGCAGACGAGCGGAAGCAGGGATCCGGAGAGGACTGGTATCGATACGCACTGGCGCTGGAAGCCTCGCAGGAAGGGTTCTGGGACTGGGATCTGACGGCGGACCGGCTGTGGGGGTCGGAGCGCTGGCAGGAGATTACCGGGATGGAGAACTGCCTGGAGGGGATGAGCCGCTGGCTGGAACGGGTGCACCCGCATGACCGGCCGAGGCTGGAAGCGGAGATGCGGGCGATCCGGACGGGGAGAGTGAAGCAGCTGCGGAGCGAACATCGTATTCGGCGCGGGCCGGGGGAATGGCGCTGGGTGGAAGCGCGCGGCGTGGCGGCGAAGGATCCTGAAGGGCGGGTCATGCACCTTGCGGGATCGTTGCTGGACAATACCGAGCGCCGGATGGCGGATGCGCTGACGGGGCTGCCGAACCGGCTCTGGTTTCTGGATCGGCTGGAGCGGCGGCTGGATCGGGCGCGGCTGCGGAACGACTGGGGGTTCGCGGTGCTGGCGCTTTCGCTGGAGCGCTTCGGGCGCGTGAACGAGATGCTGGGGGTGAGCGGGGGCGACCGGCTGTTGCTGGAGACGGCGAGACGGTTGGAGGAGTCGCTGTCGGAGGAGTCGTTTGCCGCGCGGCTGAGCGGGCCGGAGTTTTTGGTGTGTCTGGAGGGAGTGCGGGGCGAAGCCGAAGCGATGAGCGAGGCCACTCGGCTGGCGGAGGCCTGCCGGCAACCGTTTGCGTGGCGAGGTCATCGCGTGACGCCGCAACTGGCGATGGGGGTGGTCCAGGCGGAGGAGACGGACGGGCATCCCGAGGAACTGATGGGCGAGGCGGAGAGCGCGCTGGCGCGGGCACGGGAGCACGAGCCGCCAGGAGTGGTGTGCTACACACGCGGAATGCGCGAAGAGGCGATGGAGCGGCTGGAACTGGAGGCGGATCTGGAGCGGGCGATCCGGTCGGGCGAGCTGGTCATGCATTATCAGCCGGAAGTGGATCTGGAAACGGGCAGGATCGTGGGCTTTGAGGCTCTGGTGCGGTGGAGACACGCGAAGCGAGGACTGCTGCCGCCGGGCGAGTTTATTCCGCTGGCGGAGGAGACGGGGCTGATTCTGCCGCTGGGCGACTGGGGATTGGCCGAGGCGTGCCAGCAGCTGACGAAGTGGAGGGCCGGAGGATGCGAGGAGCTGCGAAACGTGCGGATGAGCGTCAATCTCTCCGGGCGGCAGTTCGAGCAGCCGGATTTGGTGAGACGGGTGGGAAGGGTGCTGGAGGCGACGGGCCTGGGACCAGGAAGCCTGCGGCTGGAAGTCACGGAGAGCAGCGTGATTTCCGATGCGCCGGCGGCTCAGAAGACGATGCGGGAGTTGGGACGTCTGGGGGTGGGGCTGCATATGGACGATTTCGGAGTGGGTTACAGTTCGCTGCACTACCTGAAGCGGTTTCCGTTTGACACGCTGAAGATCGACCGGTCATTTGTGCGGGGGATGGTGCGGGATCGGGAGTCGCACCAGATTGTGCGGAGCATTCTGGATCTGGCGCGCACGTTTGGGATGGACGTGGTGGCGGAGGGGATCGAAGACGAGGAGCAGGTGGAGGCTTTGAAGAGGCTGGGGTGTCCGTGCGGGCAGGGATACTACTTTGCGCGTCCGATGGAGCCGGCGGCGATTGACGCGCTGATGGCAGCAGGGGCGTGGCAGGGGCAGCCGCTGGCAGCGGCGGAGGCATAGCGGAAGCGGGCAGCAGTCAGTTCGCGCGTTTAACGCGAGCCCGCGCGCAGGCAAGCATGAGAGAGGGCTCCTCCCAGGGGACGTCGTGGTGAGCTGCGTTCAGCCAGGGACTGGCGGCATCGCGTTCCCATTCGAGGGGGAAGAGCGCGATGAGGTCGCCGGAGGTGATGGCGGGAGCCGGTGGGACGGGGTCTCCTGATGCGGCAGCAGCAAGGGCGGCGGGAAGGTCGTGCCCGGGGCCGAGTTGCAGATGGGCCGTCTGGGTGGCGCGGGGATTCATTTCAATGAGGCAGGGCTGACCAGTTTCGTCATCGACGACGAAATCGAAGCCGCAGATGCCGGAGAGGCCGAGGCGGGCGGCGATGGTGTGGGCGGTGTGGAGCATGACCGGAGAGTCCACGATACGAACGACGGACGCCGGGCCTTTGAATTCCCAGGAGTGGAGAACTTCAGCACAGATGGAGGCGAGGACCTGGCCCTGCCAGCAGGCGACGGTCAGGGTAGCGTCATGGCCGGGAATGAAGCTCTGGACGCTGACGGCCGGGCGCATGCGGCGGAGCGAGGGATGCAGGAGAGTGAAGTCGCGGTTGACGAGGGCACGCTTGACGGCTCGGGCCAGGAGGGGAGGCGCGCCGACTTTGGCCAGAGCGGCGGGAGCCTGGGCGGAGTCCTGGACGATCTGCACGCCGATGCCGCCGGAGCTGCCGTCGGATTTGAGCACGAAAGGGAAGGTGCGGGCGGGCGGCTGCGACTCGATCCAGCGGCGGAGGTCCGCGGAAGAGGCGATGGGCGCGCCGGGCGGGACGGGGAGGCCGTTTTCGCGGGCCAGAGTGGTGAGGCGATTGCGGCTGCGGGCCAGGGGACCGGCTTCGGGGTTACCGAAGGAAAGCTGGAGGAGCGACCGGAGCGGGCCAGGAGAGCTGATGGACCAGAGCTGATCGAGTTGAGTGCGGGCGAGGTCGTCGCAGGGGACGACAAGGCCCGGGGCGGAAGCTTCGATGGCGGCGCGAATGGAGCGCAGGGGCGCGAGGCCACGATAGGGAAAGACGCGGCCGGTGGCGCGGAGGTGTTCAGCGGGATGGCCAGGCGGACAGACGAGATGGACATCGCAGCCGGCGCGACGGAAGGCCATGACGAGACGGCCTGCAAAGATCCATCGGCAGGTGGTGACGAGGAGTACCCGGAGAGCCATGCAGCTAAAATCCTGGGAGAATGTGGGGAAAAATGTGTTCCCATAATAGTAGTTTCCGTATTTGGTCCCCAGAAAAATCGGCGTTGCGGGCATCCCCCAGTCTGCGGCAGCGATGGCAGGAAGCGATTTGGAGTGGAGAGGCGGTCGGTGTGTCTTCGACAACGCCCGGGAATGAGCTGCCCAGTTGCTGTGCAAATAGGTTCCTTGCGGGAGAGAGTGGGAAGGACATGGGGTG
>DAHVZZ010000186.1:0-3381 GCA_027323785.1 Acidobacterium sp.
GCCCAGCGCCATCCGGATGCCCAGCTCGCGCAGCCGCCGGCTCACCACATACGCCGCCAATCCGAAGATCCCGGTTATCACCAGCATGGCGCCCAGCAGCCCCAGCACACCCAGCGCCACCGTCGCCGTACGCGCCGGGAACAGCGCCAGCGCCAATGCGTCGCTCCATGTGCTGATCGTGATCGGCAACCCGGCATCCAGCTTCCGCATGGTACGTTCCAGCGCCGCCGCCATCCCCGCCGCATCGCGGTCGGAGCGCACCACCAGCGTCACACCTTTCGACGGCTGCTGCAGAATCGAGAAGAACATCGCCGGCTGCGGGCTTTCCGTCAGCGCCTTGTACTTACCCTGCTGCACCACGCCGATCACCTTCACCCGCGTGCCCTGCCAAATCTTGAAGTCCGCACCCACCGCCTTCCGCACCGAGCCAAAAATCTTCCGTGCAAACTCCCGGTTAATCACCGCCACCATGGGCGTGCCCTTGTCGTCGCTCCAGCGAATCGTCCGCCCCGCCAGCAGCGTCGTCCCCGCGGCCCGGAAATACCCCGGCGAGACATCGAAATTGATCGCATCCGCCGCTATGTTCGTCGCCTGATAATTCGTCGTCGAATCGCGGTAGACGCCCTCGTCGTCCCACCCCAGGCTCAGTGGCAGCCGGTCCACCATCCCCACCGCCTTTACCCCGGGAATCGCGGCAACCGCGTCCAGCATCCGTCGCTGCATCGGTGGCGCTGTCCTGGCCGTATATCCGGCCATATCCAGATCCGCGGCCACTACCATCGCGTGTTGCGGCCGGAATCCAAAGTCCGCATGCAGTGAACGCGCCAGCCCGCGCAGCGCCACCAGCGATGCCGTCACCAGAACCGCGCAAATCGCGATCTGCCCCGCCAGCAGCAGATCCCGCGTCGTAAAGCGCCGCATCCCCTCGGCCTGCGCGCCGCCCGAGCGAATAATCCGGTAAGGGTCGGCGCGCAGCACCTGCCGCACCGGCACAATCCCAAACAGCAACCCGCTGCCTACCGCCAGCAGCAGCGCCGCAAGATAAGTCGCCAGGTGCGGATTCACCGGCACGTTGATCGGAATATCCGGTGCCGGCCGCCACAGGCTCAGCGCATGCAGAACGCCGGCGCCGCCGGCCATTCCCAGCGCTCCGCCCAGCAGCGATACCAGCACCGCCTCCGTCAGCAGTTGCCGCAAAATCCGCCCCCGCCGCGAACCAAGCGCCATCCGCACCGCAATCTCCCGCGAACGGTCCGCCGCGCGAGCCGCGAACAGGCTCCCCAGGTTCGCGCACGCGGCCAGCAGAATCAGCGCCGCCAGCAGCATCATTCCCGCCACAAATGCCCGCGTCGGCCGCCCCAGCAGGTCGCCCACCAGCCCCGGCTTCGCCAGCGAAAACGTCCCACCCGCATCGTCCTTCGGATACTCGTGCCCCAGCTCCGCCGCAATCCGGTTCAAATCCGCCGAAGCCTGCGCCTCCGTCACTCCCGGCTTCAGCCGTCCAATCAGCCAGTGGCTGCGCGAGCCCCGCTCATTGAAGTTGTTCCACCCCTGCAGCGTCGGTTCTTCCACCATCGGAATCCACATGGCCGGCGCAAAGAACAGCAGCGTTCCCCGAAAACTGGGCGGCGCTACCCCGAGCACCGTGAACGGATGCTTGTTGAGCTGCACCGTATGCCCCACCACCCCTGGGTTCGCCCCGAAATGCGCATTCCAGTATGCGTAGCTCAGCACAATGTCCGGCGCACTGCCGTTCCCGTGCATATCCGCGCTGCTGAAGAAGCGCCCCAGATACGGCCTCACGTCCAGCACATGGAAGTAGTTCCCGCTCGCCGCCGCCAGCCACACCGGCGCGGGATTGCCTCCCGTGTCCAGCCCCGCCGGCATCAGGTCGTAGGCCGCAACGCCGGAGAACGTCTGGTTCCGAGCCACGATATCCCGGTAATCCGGCCATGAATTGGAGGGAAATGCCTCGCCATTCTCCACATGCTGAACGGTGTACAGATTCTGCCCGCCCGGCACATTCAGCGGGCGCAGCAGCAGCGCATCCATCACGCTGAACACCACGGCGTTCGCCCCAATGCCAAGCGCCAGTGTCAGAATCGCCGTCACCGTAAAACCCGGCGACTTCCTCAGTTGCCGAAACGCGTATCGCAGTTCTGCCAGCACCAGCTCCTCCAGATCGCAGTAAGGGTCGCGAGAATTCCTGAAGTGATGCTCCTGCATTCCTCAAGCCAAGCCGACAGACTGAATCGAAAAGACTTACCCGCGCCCCGCCACCGCGCCACTGTCCGCAATCGCAAACGCCTGTTCGGAATCGAACAGTGGCGCAGCCGCTTCGGCCCATTTCAACCGCCCCGCTTCAGCCGCCTTAGTTGTGAATCTCCGACGGAGACACCGGCTTCAGCCCCAGTGCCTTCACGTAGTCCGGATTCAGCTGCTCATGCGAGAACTGTATCTCCTTCAGCAGATCCGCAAACGCCGCATCGATATCTGCCTGCGGAGGCCGCGCCGCCAGCAGCTTCGAATCGTTGCTGGTCGTCTGCGGCAGCTGCGCAAACGCCACGATCTCCGCCCAGTGCGCCGGCTCCTTGTAACTCACCACGCTTCGCGTCGTATTCATCCGCTTATAGGTCCAGAACGCCCACCCCACGTCGTTCGCCTCCAGCGTCTTCCGGAAGCCCTCATCCCACGTGTTGGTGTTCTCGCCCGTCTCGCCGCACCACAGCGGCACGTTGTACTTCTTCCTGAAGTCCAGATACTCCTGGATCGTGCTCACGTCCGTCGTCTTCATCCAGTACTTATGCAGCTCGTACACCGTGTTCGAGTCGAACGGCTTTCCGAACACCTTAAAGTTCGTCGCCCACTGCGCGCCTTCCATAATCAGCACGTGATGCTTGTCCACCGAGCGAATCGCCGCCGCGATCCGCCGGTACATCGGCTCCAGATCCTTGTTGAACTGGTAGTCCCGCGGATAATTCGGAATCGGCTCGTTCAGCAGGTCATAGCCCAGCACCGTCGGATTATTCGCATAGCGCGCGGCAATCCGCCGCCACACCGCAATCGTTTCCTTCTGCGCCCACTGGCTCTGCCACAGCCACGGATACCCCCAGCTATTGTCGATATTCGATCCCGTCTGCCCGCCCGGCGCAGCGTGCATGTCGAGAATCACATAAATGTGATCTTCCTTCGCCCACCGCAGCAGCCGGTCGATCAGCTGGAATCCCTGCGAATTGTCGTTCCTGAAATAGCGCCAGTCCAGCGGCACCCGCACTGAGTTGAACCCGCTCCGCGCGATCAGATCGACGTCCGGTTTGGTGATATAGTCCTCGCGCCACTTCCACCAGAACGCCTTCGCCTTCTCCGGCCCCAGCAGCGTCT
>DAHVZZ010000197.1:0-5425 GCA_027323785.1 Acidobacterium sp.
GCTGACGGTTTTACGGATATCGCCGCTCTGCTCGTTTTTGAGGGTAATCTGCGCCCCCGGCACTGCTGCGCCGGTGGTATCGTAGACGGTTGCGCTCAGGTTTCCGGTGATCTGCTGGGCGTGTGCCTGAGAGCCGGTAAACAATACCAGCGCCCCCATCAGCATTCCGGAAAAGATGAGCAGCGAACCCGGCCCGCGCAACGACGCGGACGCCAGGCGTCTGATCAAATTCATACTTCTGCCTCCTGTGAAGCGTACACAAAACGTGCAAGTTACTGTGGTTGATCTCTGCGAAGCCAATATTCCGGCTTCTTCCAGGTGGACATTTTTTGTTTTAACCGCTAAATCCACATCAAACCAATGCCTCGGCGAATCAGCGGGGACCGATCCGTCGCGGCAAAGCGCTTTACTTCAATGCTGACGAGACTTTTTACGCTGCCGACAATATTGTTGTCAACAAAAAAATGAGGGGCGAGCGGAGAGTGGTTAAGTCCTGTGTTTAGTGTACCTCCACCACTTCAAAGCAGGCCCGGAAAAAGGCGAAGGAAACGTTGTCTGGGGCGGCGCCGTCACCGTGCCAGCAGGTACCGGGGCATGCTAACATCACCCATCGCCCGCGAAAACTTTGAGTGTGCGGATATCTTCAGGGGGGCAATGCTGTCGTGTTGGCAGGAACGCGGCTCGTCACGGGGCGGCGGAGCGGAAATTCTCGTCGAATGGTGCTGCTGACGGCGGCGGCGCTGACGCTCATCGTTCCCGCCGCGTCCGGGCAGGGTTCGCAGCCTGGTTCCCAGCCTGGATTCCAACAGCTGGCCGCACAGGCGGCTTCGGCACGAGCGGCCGGACAGTTGGCGGACGCCGTCACTCTTTATGGTCAGGCCCTGAAGATCAATCCGGGCTGGGCGGCAGGCTGGTGGTATCTGGGCCAGCTGGATTACGCCGGCAACAACTACGCGCCGGCGGTCGCAGCTTTCACTCATTATCTCGGGCTCGAGCCCAAGGCGTCTCCGGCGATGGCGCTGCGCGGGCTGTGCGAGTTCAGGCTGGGGGAGTATGCGGCTTCGCTCAGCGATGTGCAGAGCGCGCTGGCGGCGGGAGCGGCGAACGATCCGCGCAACAGCCAGATCCTGCGTTTTCATGAAGGACTGCTGCTGACGAAGCTGGGGCGGTTTGAAGAGGCCCTGGCCGCCTACCGCTGGTTTGCGCAGCAGCACCTCGCCAACCAGGAGATGCTGGTGGCCGTGGGACTGGCGGCGCTGCGGGCGCCGGAACTGCCGGAGGAAGCGCCGCCCGCGATGCAGGCGGAGGCGCTGCTGGCCGGCCAGGCGATCTTTCCGCTGCTGGCCAAAGATACGGCGGATGCCACCCAGGCCCTGCATCGGTTTTCCATCCGCTATCCCACGGCGGCCAATATGCACTACACCTTCGGCTATCTGCTCTATCCGATCGACGAGGATGCGGCCATCGGCCAGTTCCGGAAGGAGATTGCCGTCAATCCGGGCAGCCCCATTGCCTATTCCATGCTGGCGTGGATTCTGCTGATGGAGCACGATCCGGCGTCAGCGCTGCCGGTGGCCAGAAAGGCGGTCGCCGTAGCGCCTTCGTCGCCGCTGGCGCAGCTCTGCCTGGGGAGCGCCCTGGTCGACACGGGGGATGTGCAATCGGGACTGCCGCTGCTGGAGTCGGCGCGGGCGAGCAATCCGAACGATCTTGAGGTGCGCCTGGCCCTGGCGCGGGCTTATTCCGAAGCGGGGCAGGTGGCCGCTGCCCGGCGCGAGCGGGCGATCTGTATCCAGATGGCGAAGGCGGGCCGGAATCCTGCCGCGGCGATGGGCGGCCAACGCATGGCTCGGCCGGAGGAGGGTAATCCTGCGAACTAGAGCTTCCATCGTGCTGCGATTCGCGGTGAGCCTGGTCCTGCTGGCGGCGTGGGCCGCTGCCACCGCTCAGACGGCAATCAACTATGACAACACCAGCTGCTCGGGCTGCCATATCAGCCAGGCTTCGCAGCCGGACACGCCGATGGGCAGCGCCATGGAGCTGCCGGGAGCGAATCTGGTGCTCGAAGCCCATCCCTCGCTGCGCTTCCACATGGGCGTCTTTACCTGGACGGTCGTGACGCACGACAATCGCAGCACCTATACGGTGAGCGACGGCACGAATTCGCTGTCGCTGCCCATCTACTACGCGTTCGGCGCCGGCACGCAGACGTGGGTCTTCGAGTACCAGGGCGCGTTTTACGAGAGCCTGGTCAGCTATTACGCGGGAAAGCATGCGCTGGGGATCACGACCGGGGATGAGCAGCTGCGGCCGCAGACCCTGGTGCAGGCCATGGGGCGCAGGCTTTCGACGATGGATGTCAATTCGTGCTTCGCCTGCCACTCCACGAATTCGGTCAGCCATCACAAGCTGACGCTGGACACGCTGCATCCGGGCCTGAGCTGCTCGCATTGCCATCAGGGCGCGCTGCAGCATGCGCAGGAGGCAGCGGTGGACAACTTCAGCCAGCAGCCGCCCAGCCTTAAATACATCTCCGCGGCTTCCATGGCGAGCTTCTGCGGGCAGTGCCACCGCTCGTTCTCCACTGTGGTGCGCAATGGATGGCTGGGCAAGATGGACGTGCGCTTTCAACCCTACCGTATGGAACTGAGCCAGTGCTTTATTGGCACCGACCCGCGGATCAGCTGCATCGCGTGCCACGATCCGCATAAAAACCTCGACCGCAGGCTGGTCGATTACGACAGCAAATGCCTGGCCTGCCATGCCCCGGATGCCAAACCCACGATCGTCGGCAAGGCCCGGGTATGTCCCGTGGCCAAGTCCCACTGCGTCAGCTGTCATATGCCAAGAATCGAGCTGCCCGGCAACCATGGATTGTACTTCCGGGATCATGACATCCGCGTCGTCAAAACCGGCGAGCCTTATCCTGACTGAAGGCGCGCAAAAACGCTTGCTCTCGGGGCGGGGCTTCAGTATGGTGTTGTTAACATTTTTAACCGCAATTTTCAGACATATGTCTCATACCCGCAATGCAGCGGCGATACAATCGCGCCGGTGGTGTCGTGGTGCATCGTTCGCAGCTCTCCTGGCGCTGGCGGCGATGGCATCGAGCGGCGTTTCTGCGAGTGGACAGACGGTTTGCAACAGGCCTCCCGCTCTGGCCGCAGCACTGAAGAATCATCCCACGGCCCAGGCATGGGCTGACCTGGGCAACTGGTACGGCGGCCATAATCAGTTTGCCTGCGCGCAGTCGGCCTTTCGGTCGGCGCTCAGGATCGATCCCCAATCGCCTCAGCTTAACTACCTGCTGGGGCTGTCGCTTTATGGAACGAAGGATTTTGAAGCGGCGGTGGCTCCGCTGCAGCTTTCAGCACAGGCCGCGCCGCATTCGCTCAAGACCCACCTCCTGCTGGGATCGGTGTATGCCCAGCTTTCCAGACCTCAGCTGGCCATACCGGAGTGGCAGGCGGCCCTGAAAATCGACGCGAATTCCTCGATCGCCCTTCACGGGCTGACGCAGTCGCTTCTGGATGCGAACGATGATGCCGGGGTGGTCCGTTTGCTCCAGCCCAGGAAGAAACTGGATGCCAGTCTGGCGGACAGTCTGGCGATTGCCGAATACCGGACGGGTAACAGCAAAGGCGCGATTCAGACCGCGTCCGACGCGCTGCAGGCTCATCCATCCTCTCTCCATCTGGCGCGGACACTGGTGGTCCTGTATCTGAAGGCGGCCCTGACTGATAACGCCGAGGTGGTGGCGCGGAAGAGCTACGAACTGCATCCGGATTCTGTAGCTGCACAGGAAACGTATTTTCAAACGCTGATCGTTAACGGCGACTGGGGGCCAGGCGTGCCGCTGGGCAGGAAGCTCCTGGCCGAAGCACCCCACGCCTTCGACACGCTGTATGACAACGGCGTGCTTGAGAGCCAGCAGAGACAGTACGCGGCGGCCAAAGAACATCTCCTGGCCGCCGCCGCCCTCCGGCCGAAAATGGCGGACCTGCGGTACCACCTGGGAATCACGCTTTTCCACCTCAACGACTATGCCGGGGCAAAAAAGCAGCTCGAACTGGCCATTCAGCTGGGAGCCACGGAACCGGAGGCTCACTTCGCTCTCGCCCAGTCTCTGAGCCATCTGGGCGATACCGCAGGGGCCAGGAAGCAGCTGGTCCTCTATCAGCAGGCGGTCCGGGACAGAGAAAATTCCACCATCGTCGCCAGCAAAATCGCGGAGGCCAAAGTTGCGCTGCAACAGAAGAACTTTGCCCACGCCGTTCATATTCTCACTGAGGCGTTCGATGCGGCGCCGGATAACCCGGCACTCGGATACAGGCTTTCCTCCGCACAGGACCAGGCCGGCGACTACGCAGGAGAAGCCGCAACGCTGCAGAAGGTGATTCAACTCGATCCACAGTCGGCGCAATACCACTATCTGCTGGGTCTTGCCTTCTGCAATCTGGGTCATTACCAGCAAGCCGTGGCGCCGCTTCAGGAATCGATCCGGCTCGATTCCAGTGTGATCGTGAGCCACCTTCTTCTGGCAACCGTTTACGGCAATCTCTCTGAGCCGCAACTGGCCATCCCCCAGTGGCAGGCAGCGCTGGCAATCGATCCCAACTCGACTGTGGCGCTCCACGGCCTGACCCATTCGCTGTTCCAGACCAACGACTATGAAGCGGTCGTGGCTCTGCTTCAGCCCCGGACGAATCTCGACATCGATTCGGTCAACAATCTGGCCATTGCGGAGTATCGCACCACCAGACCCCTGCAGGCCATCGAGACAGCCGAGAAAGGGCTGGAACGCGATCCAAAGTCCATTGCTCTTTCCAGAACGCTGGTTCTGCTGGACATGAAGATCGCGCGGGACGATCAGGCGGAAGCGGTGGCGAAAAGGACCTACGAACTTCTCCCCAATTCCGTGGCCGCGCAGAGCGACTATTTTCAAACGCTCGTCCAGAATCAGAAATGGTCACTGGCTCGCCCTATTGGAGAGAAGCTCCTGACCGAGGCGCCGCATGATTTTGAGACCCTGTATGACAATGGGATGCTCGACAACCAGACGGGGAATTATGCCGAGGCAAAGAAGTATCTGACCGAAGCGGCAACCCTCAAGCCGCAAATGCCCGACGTCCACTACCGGCTGGGCATCGCGCTCTCTCATCTCCAGGATTACGCCGGGGCAAAGAAGGAGTTCGAACAGGCCATCCAGCTGGGGACGCAGGAGACGGAGGCATATTTCCAGCTGGCCCAGACTCTCGGCCATCTGGGCGACCAGGCTGGCGCCCGCAAAGAGCTGGCGCTGTACCAGCAGGCCGTGAAAAACAGGCAGAACAAAACGCTGGCCTCCACCAACGCTGCGGAAGCGGCGCAGGCGATGGAGCAGAAGAACTACAAATACGCCATTCAGCTGCTGACGCAGGCATTC
>DAHVZZ010000218.1:0-10122 GCA_027323785.1 Acidobacterium sp.
AGCGCCAACAGGGCCACAAAACGAGACATCACGGCTTTCACGCGATCCGAAACCTCAAACATGGGATTGCAAGCTTCAAGATATCACCTGGAGGGGGCGGGACGTGGATTTCGCCGGGCATTGGGAGGATTCCGGATGGCCAGCTTTCCTGCGCATGTCGGGGGTGTAAGACCGCGCCTGTGGAGGGGCGCGGTCTGTCATATTCGGGACGGCTAGCTGCGCAGGACGGGGCGGATGTGCAGCTCGCGCAGCTGGGTTTCGCTGACCGGGGTGGGCGCGTCGACCATGAGGTCGATGGCTTTGGCGGTCTTGGGGAAGGCGATGACTTCGCGGAGGCTGGAAGCGCCGGCGAGGATCATGACCAGGCGGTCGAGGCCGAGGGCGATGCCGCCGTGGGGCGGAGTGCCGTACTGCAGGGCTTCGAGGAAGAAGCCGAAGCGCTCCTTTGCCTCTTCGTCGGACATGCCGAGGGCGCGGAAGATGTGCTGCTGGACGTCCTGGCGGTGGATACGGATGGAGCCGGAGCCCAGCTCGACGCCGTTGAGCACGATGTCGTAGGCGAGGGCGCGGACGGCTTCGGGGTCGGATTCCATGCGGCCGGCAACGAGGTCGTCCTCGTGAGGCGAGGTGAAGGGGTGATGGGCGAAGGTCCAGGTTTTGGCTTCGTCGTCCCACTCGAAGAAGGGGAAGTCGGTGACCCAGAGGAAGCGGTAATCGTCGGCGGTTCCCTTCTTATCGAAGGCCTTGTGCTCGTCCTGGAAGCGCTTTGCGAGGTCGAGGCGGAGCTGGCCGGCCTTGCGGTAGATCCAGAGATGGTCGCGGGCGGGCGGGGTGGCTCCGACGCGCGGGGTGACGACGATGAGGCGGTGTTCCGGCTCGACCCGTTCGAGGCCGCAGTTTTTGGCGGCGGCGGCATCGATGCGGGCGGCCAGGGGAGCGAACTGGGGGCTGGAGGCGAGACGCTCGGTGTCCAGCCAGGCGAGATCGGGACCGACGGCGGCGTTGATTTCCTGGCCGAAGGCTTTCTTCTGGGTGTTGCTCATCGCCGTTTTGTTGGGGATGACGATGGCGACGATGGGCAGACCCGGCTCGATTTTGAGCGAGGCGACTTCCTCGGCGGTGAAGACGTCGCGGGCGTCGGTCATGGGAGGCAGGCGGAGGTCGGGCTTGTCGATGCCGTAGTTGCGGATGGCCTCATCGTAGGTCATGCGCGGGAAGGGCAGGCCGATGGCCTCGCCGGTGACGGAGAAGGCGGCCTTGAGGAAGCCCTCGACGACGGCGAAGATGGTTTCCTGCTGGGGGAAGGTTATCTCCAGGTCGATCTGGGTGAATTCGGGCTGGCGGTCGGCGCGGAGGTCCTCGTCGCGGAAGCAGCGGGCGATCTGGAAGTACTTGTCCAGGCCGGAGACCATGAGGATCTGCTTGAAGAGCTGGGGCGACTGCGGCAGAGCGTAGAACTCGCCGGGATGGACGCGGCTGGGGACGAGGTAGTCGCGCGCGCCCTCGGGGGTGGAGCGGGTCATGAAGGGCGTCTCGATCTCGAAGAAGCCCTGGGCGGCGAGGTATTCGCGGACGGCGAGGGCGACTTTGTGCCGGACTTCGAGGTTGCGGGCCATTTCCGGGCGGCGGAGGTCGAGGTAGCGGTACTTGAGGCGGACCTCCTCGTTAGCGATGGCGTCCTCGGCGGGGGAAAAGGGCGGCACTTTGGAGTCGTTGAGGATGAGGAGCTCGGTGGCGGCGATTTCGATTTCGCCGGTGGCCATTTTGGGATTGATGGCTTCAGGGTCGCGGAGGCGGACCTTGCCGACGGCGCAGATGACGTACTCGGGGCGAGCCTGCTCGGCTTTGGCGTGGCCGTCGGGCGAGAGCTCCTTATCGAGGACGACCTGGGTGATGCCGTAGCGGTCGCGGAGGTCGAGGAAGATGAGGTTGCCGTGGTCGCGGCGGCGGTTGACCCAGCCCATGAGGGTGACGGTCTGGCCGGCATCGGCAGCGCGGAGCTGTCCGCAGGTATGGGTGCGTTGGCGTGTTCCCAGAAAATCCAGCAAGTTCGCTTCCTAACTGTTTTTTAGAGTCTGCGCGAGGTCGGCGCGCGGGACTTTGATCTGTTCGCCGGTGGCGAAGCGCTTTACCGTCAGGATACCGGAGCGCTGCTCGTCTTCGCCCAGCAGGACGATGTTGCGGGCGAGCTTGTTGCCGGCTTCAAAGGACTTTTTGAGGCGAAAGGCGCCATCGCCCAGCTCGATGCGGAGGCCTTCGCGGCGCAGTTCGCGGGCGAGGGCGAGGGCCGGGGCGTCCATGGCGTCGCCGAGGGGCGCGATGTAGGCGTCGGCGAGGAGCGGCGCGGGTTTTTCGGGCGCGGCTTCCGCCTGGGCCTGGAGAGTGAGGATGAGGCGGTCGAGGCCTATGGCGAAGCCGATGCCGGGGGCTTTGGGTCCGCCGAGCATTTCGGAGAGGCCGTCGTAGCGGCCGCCGCCGAGGAGGGCGTTTTGTGCGCCGAGGCCGCCGTGGGTGAACTCGAAGGTGGTGCGGGTGTAGTAGTCGAGTCCGCGAACGAGGCGGGGGCTGACCTGATAGGGGACGCCGCAGGCATCGAGCGCGGCGAGGACCTGGGCGAAGTGGGCGCGGGAGGCGTCGTCGAGATAGTCGGCGATCTTCGGCAGGGCTTCAATGATGGGCTGGTCCTCGGGGACTTTGCAGTCGAGGACGCGGAGGGGATTGGTCTCGGCGCGGCGCTGGCAGTCGGCGCACATGTGTGGGGCCTTGTCCTGGAGAGCTTCGCGCAGGGCGGCGATGTAGCGGGGGCGGTCCGTGGCCGAGCCGACGGAGTTGACGACGAGGGTCCAGCCGGAGATGCCCAGCTCGTTGAGGAAGCTGGCGAGCATTTCGAGGACTTCGGCGTCGCGGAGGGGGGATTCGGAGCCGGCGCTGGGAGGGCCGATGACCTCCGCGCCAATCTGCCAGAACTGGCGGTAGCGGCCTTTCTGGGGGCGCTCGCGGCGGAACTGGGGGCCGATGTAATAGAGCTTCTGGAGGAGGCCGGTTTCACCGAGCTTGTGCTCGATGTAGGCGCGGACGACGCCAGCGGTGTTCTCGGGGCGGAGGGTCAGGGACTGCGGGACGTTGCTCCGGCGGCCCTCAATGTCTACTTTGCTCAAAGTGGCTTCGCGACCGGGTGTCTTGAGGGGAGTAAGGGTTTTGTCCTCCCAGGTGTACATCTCCTTGGAGACGATGTCGGTTTCCTCGCCGACGCCGCGGGCGAAGAGCTGGGTGTCCTCGAAGACGGGGGTGCGGATTTCGCCGAAGTTGTAGCGGGCGAAGACGCGGCGGGCGGTGGCCTCGACGTGATTCCACAGATCGGTTTCGGGCGGGAGAAGATCGCGCGTGCCGCGCACGGCTTTCAGCAGAGTCATGGGTTGCAATCCGAGTCCATAGACCAGTTTACCGGAGGGATGCGCGGAGCCGCGGCGGGCTGGGCTGGGGACGGTGTGCTTCGCACTATAATGTGTAAAGCGCTACACAATGGGAGGAATCCGAATGCCGACCAATCTTGCGCTGGACGACAAGCTGATCGAGGAAGCCCGCGCGCTGGGAGGCCATCGGTCGAAGAAGGCAGCCGTGACTGCCGCGCTGGACGAGTACGTCCGGCGACACCGGCAAAAGGATGTCATCCGCCTGTTCGGAACCATCGAATACGATCCGAAATACGACTACAAGGCCGAGCGCAAATCCCGGCGGGCATGATGGTCCTTGTGGATACTCCGATCTGGTCGCTGGCGCTGCGGCGGAGCGGAGACAGACTGAATCCGCGAGAGCAAAAGCTGCGCGGGGCGCTGGAACAGCTCATCGGCGACGGCATGGTCGCTCTGCCTGGCGCAATTCGGCAGGAATTGCTGAGCGGGATTCGGGAGCCGGGGCAGTACGAGCGTTTGCGGCGGTCCCTGCGGGCGTTCCCAGACATTTCGCTCTCTGTCGAGGACTATGAGGAAGCCGCGCGCCTGAGCAACCGCTGCCGGGCCGAGGGCATTGCGGGCAGCGCGGTGGACTTTCTTCTCTGTGGGGTCGCTCTGAGGCGGCAGTGGACCATCTTCACCAGCGACGGGGATTTTGCCCGCTACGCCACGTGCGCACCGATTCGATTGCTGACCCTTCCCTGAAGCTGCCGTTGTTCTCGCGTCACGGTACTATGAACACGATGACGACCCTGAAGAAAAAAGTGGCCGGAAAGCGTTCCGGCGCACAGAAGGTTTCCCTGCCGGAGCGCGCGGAGTTTCTGCGGCTGGCGAAGGCGCATACGCTGGTGCCGCTGTACCGGACGCTGACGGCGGATCTGGAGACGCCGGTGTCGGCGTTTCTGCGGGTGGCGGCGGCGGAGCCGGAGTGCTTTCTGCTGGAGTCGGTGGAGGGCGGCGAACGGCTGGGGCGGTACACATACATCGGGATTCGGCCAAGCCGGCGGATCGTCTCCTATGGGCAGGAGATTGAGATCACGGAGCACGGGCGGACGCGGCGGGTGACGGGCGACGTTTTCGCGCTGCTGCGGGAGGCGCTGACGGGGCATCAGCCGGCGCGAATCGCGGGGCTGCCGCAGTTTACGGCGGGCGCGGTGGGGTTCCTGTCCTACGACGTGGTGCGGCAGATTGAGCGGCTGCCGGAAGACACGGTGGACGATCTGGAGCTGCCGGATGCTTGCCTGATGTTCTTCGACGAGGTGCTGGCCTTCGACCATGTGAAGAAGGAGATTCTGCTGGTGGTGACGGCGGATCTGCGGCGGCAGAAGCCGCAGGCGGCGTATGAAGATGCACTGAAGCGGCTGAACCGGCTGGAGAGGCGGCTGGCGCAGCCGCTGCCGAAGCTGCCGACGCGGAAGCCGGTGGGCAAACTACGGGTGACGTCGCCGACGAAGAAGGCGGCGTTCATGAAGGCGGTGGAGCAGGCCAAGGAGTACATCGCGGCCGGAGACATTTTTCAGGTGGTGCTGTCGCAGCGGCTGAATATGGAGCCTGGGGTGGATCCGTTTTCGGTGTACCGGGCGCTGAGGATCGTGAATCCGTCGCCGTATATGTACTTTCTGCGGTTTGGGCGGAAGAAGCCGGGGACGAAGAAGGGCAAGGAAGAGACGACGCACATTGTGGGGTCGTCGCCGGAGCTGCTGGTGCGGGTGGAGGGCCGGAAGGTGGAGTACCGGCCGATTGCGGGCACGCGGCCGCGGGGCGCGACGGAGGCAACGGATCTGGAAGCGGAGCGGGAGATGCTGGCCGACGAGAAGGAAGTGGCCGAGCATGTGATGCTGGTGGATCTGGGGCGCAACGATGTGGGACGGGTGAGCGAATACGGAACTGTGAAGGTGACAGATCTGATGTTCGTGGAGCGGTACTCGCATGTGATGCACCTGGTGAGCTCGGTGGAAGGCCAGCTGCGGCCGGAGCTGACGGCGGTGGATGCGCTGCGGTCATGCTTCCCGGCGGGAACGCTGAGCGGCGCTCCGAAGATTCGCGCGATGGAGATTATCGAGGAGCTGGAGCCGACGCGGCGGGGCATCTACGGCGGGTCGGTGCTGTTCGCGGATTACTCGGGGAATCTGACGTCGTGCATCGCGATCCGGACGCTGCTGATGGAAGGGCGGCAGGGGTACATCCAGGCAGGCGCGGGGATTGTGGCGGACTCGGTTCCGGAGAAGGAATACGAGGAGAGCCTGAACAAGGCGAAGGCGGTCGTGCGGGCAATCGAGCGGGCGCGGGGCGAGTAGGCGCTGGCGGCGGCTGGATTGCGAAGGCTACACTGAGGACACATGGTTTTTGTGCTGGACAACTACGATTCGTTCACCTTTAACCTGGTGCAGTACATGGGTGAGCTGGGGGCGGACGTCGAAGTGCGCCGCAACGATGAGCTGACGGTGGACGAGGTGGAGGCGCTGGCGCCGGAGCGGATTGTGATTTCGCCGGGGCCGTGCACGCCGCAGGAAGCCGGCATTTCGATGGATCTGGTGCGGAGGATGGCGGGCAGGACGCCGATTCTGGGGGTATGCCTGGGGCATCAGGCGATTGGAGCGGCGTTTGGCGGGCAGGTGGTACGCGCGCCGAAGCTGATGCACGGCAAGACGAGTCCGGTGCTGCATGACGGCCGGACGATCTTTACCGGGATTCCGTCGCCGATGACGTGCACGCGGTATCACTCGCTGATCGTGCAGGAGGAAGGACTGCCGGAGGAGCTGGAAATCTCAGCGCGGACGGCGGATGGGACGATCATGGGGCTGCGGCATCGCACGCTGAAGGTGGAGGGAGTGCAGTTCCATCCGGAGAGCGTGCTGACGAACGACGGCAAGCGGCTGATCAGGAATTTTCTGGAGCTGTAGTGAGGTTTTGGTACTTCGTGCCGCTGGTGGTGGCCGCGGGAGCTGCCGTGGCGGCGGCGCAGAGTTCGGCGTCGCGGTCTTCGACGGCGGGCGTGCAGCCTTCGATCGCCACGGTTCCCATCGAGGGAGTGTCGCTGTCGGGATCGCTGTCGGTGGCGAACGGACGGGCGACGATCGGCGACGACGGATCGATCCGAGCGGGCGATAAGACGGCACATGTGGAGCTGACGCGCGGAGGCAGCGTGGATGTCTGCGCCTCGACGAAGCTGCAGCTTTCGACGGACAAGTCGATCCGGGATGGCGGGCTGAGGATGTCGGTCGACCGGGGTGCTTTTGAGGCGCGCTACAAGACGGGCCGCTACTCGGATGTGATTCTGACGCCGGATCTGCGCATCCTGATTTCGCCGCCGGGGCGGGCCGATGTGAGCCTGCGGGTGAACCAGCAGGGCGACACGTGCCTGGCGAATCACGGGAAGAATGCGCCGTATGTGCTGGCGACGAGCCTGTTCAGCGGCGGAGCGTATCGGGTGCAGGCGAACCAGCGGGTGCTGTTCGAGCATGGCAGCCTGAACGAGGTGGTGGACAACGAGCAGGAGCCGTGCGGATGTCCGCCGAACGTGTCGGTGGCAAAGGCGGGTGTGACGGGCAGAAAGGCGGCGCAGCCGGGCGAGAGCGTGGCGGAGAAGGAGAATCCGTTCCCGCTGGCGGAGAGCGAAGGCTTGCGGAAGCCGCCGGGGCCTGCCTCGGAGAAGCCTGAGCCGATCGGGCGGACGCAGACCGAGGTGGAAGCGCCGCTGGCGTACAGCGGGCGGCATCCGGAGGCGCTGCCGGCGGCTGCTCCGCGGGCGACGAAGGCTGAGGCGGCGGCCCGGCGGAAGGCGGTTCGGGCGGAGGAGCCGGACGGTCGGCGGCATCGAGGAATCTTCCGGAGGATTGGTCACTTTTTCCGGCGGCTGCTGCGGCGGAAGTAGGCGGCGACGGGGCTGAAAGAGTCGCTGGGATAAAATCGATACTGCCGGAGTATGTTTTGCGCTGGCCACCCTTGAGGTTGGCCGCGCGGCGCGATCCGCCGCCAGATTCCGCATCCATTTTCTGCAAGGAGCCTATCCTTATGGCGATTCCCGCCACCCAGCTGCGCCCGGGCATGATCATCAAGCACAACAACGAGCTGCATGCGGTCTTTTCGGTCGAGCACCGCACGCCCGGCAACCTGCGCGCGTTTATCCAGGCCAAACTGCGCAACCTGCGCACCGGAGCGATGTTCGAGCACCGTTTTCGCTCGCCCGACCCCATCGAGCGCGTCATCGTGGACGAGATCGCCATGGAATTCCTGTACAACGACGGGGACGACTACTACTTCATGAACACGGAGAACTACGAGCAGACGCACCTGAAGCGGGACACACTGGGCGACGCGGTGGACTACCTGATTGCGAATCTGCAGATTCAGGTGTCGTTCTTCGACGGCGTGGCGGTGGGCATCGAGCTGCCGCAGACGGTGGAGCTGACGGTGGTGGAGACGGAGCCGGGGCTGAAATCGGCAACGGCGTCGTCGGTGACCAAGCCGGCGAAGCTGGAGACGGGGCTGGTGGTACAGGTGCCGCCGTTCATCAACGAGGGCGAAAAGATCCGGGTGGACACGGCCGAGGGCGCTTACCTGAGCCGCGCCTAAGCCGGAAACATTGCGGTGAGCTGAGGAACAACGGCGGAGGAGACTCCGCCGTTTTCTATTGGGTGGGCTGAATTGGGGAGATGGGGTTTTTGTTTTCCGGGGAGCTGGGCGAGACGGCGAAATCCCATACATCGAGGTTGACCTTGCCGGGGCTGGGAATCTCCATCAGCGCGTATTCGCCGACGGTGAGGGGCCGCTGAGGGACGATCTTCATCCAGAAGGCGCCGGGAAGGACCACGTCTTTGGTGGGAATGATGTCTTCGGATTGGGCGGGGACGCCGACGCGGCGCAGGCGGAGCGCCCTGATGACGCGCTCGCCAGGAACGACCTGCACGCGCACGATTACATAGTGGCTGTTGGGGGAGCTGAAGTTGGTGCTCTTCGGCGGCTGCTGTTTGTGGTGGCGGGGTTTGCGGCGGCGGTGCTTACGATGGCGATCTTTGCTGTGGCCGGGGGCGGCCCGGTGGTGGATGTTGACCACCATGGCTGATTCCACCTCGACGTTTTCTTTGGGATTGGTGAGGCTGACGTAGATTTGGGGATCGTTCACGTGGAGATGGACTCTCGACGCCTGGCCATTGATGCGGATGGGGGTGTCAGCGCCGCGAAACGAAGCGATGGCCGCGAGGAGGACGTTGTGGCGTCCGCCCTGGTTGACGTCTCCGGCACTCTGGTGCAGTTCGACCAGCTCCGGGATGTCGCGGAAGTTATCGAGGACCCAGACGCCGTTGAGATTGGGGAGCTGGAGGCCAGGGGCAACGGTGGGCTGCTCCTGCTTCTCCTGGAGGCGTGCGGCAGCAACCTGCCTGTCGATAGCGGCGGCTTCGCGCTCGCCGGCGTTTTCAGGGGCGGAGGGAGCGGTTTTTGCGCCTAACCGATGTTCCTGATTCCATTTGTTGGTGGCCGGCCAGTCGACGAGGGAATAGGGGATCTCTTCCCAGTCGTCGCGCTCGGCGCTGAGGAAGCGGACGCGGTTGCCGATGATCTGGTATTTGGCGACGATCTGGTAGGAGCCGTCCTTGAGAATGAGGCGCTTGCCGCCGAGCTGGCGGGCGAAAGCGGACTGGGGGAGGCCGATGCCGGGAATGGGGAAGCCCAGAGCCAGAGAAGCTCCCAGCACAGCCAGAAGGAACAGGCGCGCCCATCGCATGGCATCCATTAGATCGCCAGGGGGGCCGATCCGTCACCTGGAGAAATCGCCAGCGTCGCGATTTTGGAATATCCTCAGTCGTATGGTTTTCAGAACGATTGCTGTGGCCTGCGGTTTCGCGGCTGCCATGTGTCTTACCGCGGCGGGACAGTCCGTGCCGGCATCCTCGGCGCAGACGCAGGCGCCGAGCCTGAGATTGCAGAATCTGCCGCCCGAACCGACGACGCCGACGCCGCAGGAGATAGCGGCGCGACGCCATCAGCAGGCGATTGCCACAGCGCTGCGACTGGCGCAGATTGAGGCGCGGTGGGGTGCGCCGATGTCGACGCCGGGCCTGTCGATCAAGCTGGTGGAGACGGGGAAGACGAAGCTGGCGAACGGCGAGACGCAGGTGAGCTACGAGATTTCCGGATCGGGTTTCGCCTCCACGGACAAACTGGAGCTGCTGCGCTGGCCGCTGAATCTGGCAGCCCAACCGGTGATGGGCGGGATCGGTTTCAACGCCAAAGGGATGGCCGTCTGCACGGATACCGCGCCCAGCGCCGGGGGAGCGGCGGCCGGAGCGGCGATTCAGGCTCCGTCGGTATCCGCACCCGCGCCGCACATCCAGGAACAGACGGGCGTGCCGCCGGCGCCAAGCTGCGCCGGGACGATGAAGACGAACCAGCCAATCGTCATCAGGACGGTTGCTGCCCCCGGAGAACCGGTTCGGGTGGCGCTGCTTTCGCAGACCCAGGCACGCAGAGGCGCAGCGACGATGGCGATTCCTTTCCCGATCGAAGACGCCAGCCAGGGATGCAAACTGCAGGTGATTCTGGGGATGAAGGATGCGGAGATGGTGCTGGTGGATGGGAGCGGATTCCCGGCCAGCGCGACGCTGAAGCTGACGAGCATTACCTATGGACGCGTTCACCATCTGAACTCGATGACCAGCCCGCAGGGCAA
>DAHVZZ010000227.1:0-2467 GCA_027323785.1 Acidobacterium sp.
CCACATGTACCTGTCGGTCTGCATCAGATCCCAGCGAGCGGGCAGGAAGGCATCGCCGGAGATGCGACCGCCTTCGTAGATTCTGCCGGGCGTGCCGGCGAGGCAATCGGCCACGACGGAAGCCCAGACGAGATCGCCGTCGCCGGTGACCACGGAGTGGGCGAGTCCGCGCTCGAAGGCTTCCTCCGGGTAGAGAGTGGCGTGAATGCCGCCGTACACGACCCACGCGCCGCGTTCGCGGGCCATGCGGCCGACCTCATATCCGCGCAGCGCATTGCCGGTGTGGACGCTGATGCCGACGATGTCGCCGGGGAGCAGGGTGGAGGGATCGATCGGTTCCAGGGACTCATCGATGAGGATCGGATCGCCGGCCGAGGAGGGTGTGGCGGCAGCCAGAACAAAGAGCCAGCGTGGTGTGATGACCGCGGTGCCAAAAGAATTGTCGCTCGGAGTAACGAGATGAACGCTCATCGTGAATAGACCTTTCCTCGAAAGAGTACAGGGATCTCAGTGAGCGTGTAACGATCCTGGGAGGGCCAGATGAAGTTCAGGGCTGGAGACCGAGAGCGAGCTCGCCGACTTTGTTGTGATTGTAGCCCGGGTCGTGACAAATAGTCGCCAGGGAAAACAACAAATTGGCCGCACGAAGAGAAGCAGCGTCGGTATTGCGGATCGCAACGCCCTTCTGCAGTCAGTGCGGCAGGTGTCTCACTTTGGAGGCCGGAGGCTTCCTGTCGCTGAGAAACACCCGGACGAGCGGAATCGTTCCCTGGAGGGAGACGGGCGCAACCACATGGAGCACCGTCCAGTCTCGCCCATTTCTGCTGAACCTGGCATCTCCGCCGCGCGCGTGGATACAGCCGCGTGCGGGACGGGGCTTCGGTGAGGCGGCGGTGAGGTGGCGAGGCGGGCGGCTGTGTGACCGGCTTGCGTGGGGCATGTAATCTGGTGCATATCTGTTGCCGATGAGGAATTCGTCTCCGTTCCGGCGAGCGGCTGGGCGGAGGACTGAGCGAGCGGGCCTGACATGAGCCACCCTTTTCGAAAACTGCTGCCCGCGATGATCTTTCTCGCGGCCGTCGTTGTGGCTGGAGTTCTGGGATACACGTTCATCGAGAAGTGGACGGTGCTGGATTCCGTCTACATGGTCGTGATTACTCTCTCCACAGTTGGGTTCAAGGAAGTCCATCAGCTTTCGCCGGCGGGGAAGATCTTCACCATCTTCATTATTGTGGGCGGGGTGGGCAGCGCGCTGTATGCGGCCGGACAGGTGGTGGAGATCATCGTGGAAGGCGAAATAGGCGGTTATCGCCGAAGGAGAAACATGGACAGGAAGATCCAGGAGATGAGGGATCACCACATCATCTGCGGCTTTGGCCGGGTGGGGCACCAGGTGGCGCAGCTGTTTGAGAGCTGGCAGGTTCCGTTCGTGGTGATCGATCCGAAGAAGGAATCGCTGGAGGAACTGGAGGCGAAGGGGGTTCCGGTGCTGACGGGCGACGCCACGGACGACGCGATTCTGACGGCGGCGGGGATCGAGCGGGCGAAGGGGCTGATCGCCTGTTCGGACTCCGATGTGACGAACGTCTACATTACGCTCTCGGCGCGGCAGTTCAATGCGGATCTGAATATCGTGGCCCGGGCGAGCCTGAAGGAGACGGAGAAGAAGCTGACCATGGCGGGCGCGAACCGGGTGATTTCGCCGTACTTTATTTCCGGAGTGCGGATGGCGGCGATGGCCACGCTGCCGGTGGCGATCGATTTTCTGGATCTGGTGACGCATGGCGGGCTGGTGGATTTCAGTTTGTTTCAGATGACGATTCCGGCGGGGTCGCCGCTGAGCGGAAAGAGCATTGGCGAGGCGCGGGTGCGGGATGTTTCCGGGGTGATGGTGCTGGCGATTCGCAGGCCGGATGGGTCGTTCGATCCGCGGCCGAAGGAAGCGTCGAGAATCAACGCGAACGATGTGCTGGTGGTGCTGGGGACCCAGGAGCAGTTCAGTTTGCTGGAGAAGATGGCGAAATAGCGGGCGGGTCGGGAATTGATCAGCGACAGGCGCGGGGGCGGGCTTCAGCGGGACTGAAGCCCGGAGCAGGGGGAGGGCGGCTTGCTACTGGTTCACCACGTCGAGAGTGACAATCTGCTGCCCGGATATGACGGCGTTCATGGGAACAGAGGCCATCAGGTCGGCGGATTCACCGTTGAGCGTCATGCCGCTGTTCTGGCGGAGCGGCTCCATGGCATTGGC
Organism: Acidobacterium sp.; assembly: GCA_027323785.1. Taxonomy (GTDB): domain Bacteria; phylum Acidobacteriota; class Terriglobia; order Terriglobales; family Acidobacteriaceae; genus Palsa-343. Next base: position 2,249 of record DAHVZZ010000227.1, read on the forward strand.
CACGGAGAGCGGCAGAGCGGGCAGGGTGCGGCCATCGAGAGCGGCCTGGGCTTCCGGCGCGAGCAGCGTGACATAGAGACGATCCGAGGGATGGACGCTGTTGAGCTGGGCGATGGTCTGGGGGATGTTGAGGGGTTTGGCGCCCATCTGCGGAGGGTGCATGAGCTGGTCGACCGCCGGACCATCGCTGACCAGCAGGCGCACGGAGCCAGCCGGCAG
>DAHVZZ010000230.1:0-3049 GCA_027323785.1 Acidobacterium sp.
CAGAGACAGGCGGCAAGGGCAAGAATTCGGTATGCGTTCAAGGGATGGCACCTGGGAAACGGGTACCAGTGTAACGGGCCGGAGGTGGCTTTGTGGAAAGGGCGGGCGGTGGAACGAAATTTATCGGGAGGGGCGGAGGAAACAGAAGGTGGCGAAGGGAATGCGGCTCAGATGCCGAGCTTGCGGACTTCCTCGTTGTAGTACTTGCGGTAGAGGATGTCCCACTCCTGGGTGCCTTCCTGGATAATGCGGCGCTGGGACTCGATTTTGTGGCGGGCGGCCTGGTCGATGCGGGTCTCTTCGAGCAGGAGGTGCTCGAGGACTTTGCGCGCTTCCTGGCGGATGGTGTTGCGGTCTTCGAGGAATTCGCACTCGTCGGTTTCGGCGAGGGTGTCGGCGACGACGTGGGCGAGTTTATTGAGCTTGTCGCGGGAGATTCTCACAGCACCGCCTTGTATTTGCGCACCAGCTCGCCCTTGACCTTCTTGAACATCTCGGAGAAGCTGGCGCCGGTGCGCTGCATTTCGTCCTGATAGGCGTCGAGGATGAGGCGGACTTCGTCGTTGATGCGGTCTTCGAGGGCCAGCTCGTCGAGGATGCCGTTGTAGACACGCTCTTCCACGGCGGGCTGCTTGTCCGTCCGGATCATTTTGGCGTCTACGAGCTGCTTAACGGTGTGACGCGCGAGGTAACCGACGTATTCGCGGGAGAAGATCATTGGAACTCATTTGGAATATAGCACATGAGAAAAGGTGGTTCCGAGGGTTGAACTGGTTGCCGCGCGAGGAGACTATTTGCGCTTCGATTCGCGGATCCGTCGGATCTCGTCCATACGCTGGGCGAGGAGCTTTTCGCGGCCCTCCTGGGTGGGGTGGTACCAGCGGCGGCTGGCGAGCGACGGGGGCAGGCATTCCATGTCGGCGACGCGGCCTTCAACGTCGTGGGCGTACTGGTAGCCCCTGCCGAAGTCCAGCTCCTTCATGAGCCTGGTTGGGGCATTGCGGAGGTGGAGCGGGACCGGCTCCTGGCGGGTGGCTTCGATGTCGGCCTGGACGGCTCCCCAGGCGGTGTAGACGGCGTTGGATTTGGGCGCGAGGGCGAGGTAGACGGCGGCTTCGGCGAGGGCGAGGTCGCCTTCGGGGGAGCCGAGGAAGTCGACCATGTCGCGGGCGGAGAGGCAGAGGTTCAGGGCTTCGGGCGCGGCGAGGCCGATGTCCTCGACGGCCATGCGGACCAGCCGGCGGGCGACGTACATCGGGTCTTCGCCGGCATGGATCATGCGGCCGAGCCAGTAGAGGGCGGCGTCGGGGTCGGAGTTGCGGATGGACTTGTGCAGGGCGGAGATGAGGTTGTAGTGCTCCTCGCCGTGCTTGTCGTACATCAGGACGCGCTGCTGGAGGGCCTCGATGGCGAGGTTTTTTGTGATGGTCCGATCCGGACCCGCGAGCTTAACCGCGACTTCGAGGGCGTTGAGGGCGTTGCGGGCGTCTCCGGAGGCATAGCTGGCGAGGAGTTCGAGGGCTCCTGCTTCAGCACTCAGGCCGAGGGAACCCAGCCCGCGGCCAGCGTCGGCCAATGCGCGCTGGAGGAGGGTGACGATCTGGGCGTCGGTGAGCGCCTGGAGGGTGTAAACGCGGCAGCGGGAGAGCAGGGCGGAGTTGATCTCGAAGGAGGGGTTTTCGGTGGTGGCTCCGATGAGGCGGATGGAGCCGCGCTCCACCCAGGGGAGAAAGGCGTCCTGCTGGGCACGGTTGAAGCGGTGGATTTCGTCGATGAAGAGGATGGTGCGAGCGCCCCAGGTAGCGGCCTTTTCGGCGTCGGCCATCACCTGCTTGATTTCCTTAATGCCGGAGAGGACGGCGGAGAATTCGATGAAGGTGGCCTTCGTCGTTTCGGCGATGATTTTGGCGAGGGTGGTTTTGCCGACGCCGGGCGGGCCCCAGAAGATCATGGACGAGGCGTCGTCGCGCTCGATCTGGACGCGGAGGGGTTTGCCGGGAGCGAGGAGATGCTCCTGGCCGAGGAACTCGTCGAGGGTGCGGGGGCGCATGCGCTCGGCGAGCGGCGCCTGGACGGGGGCGGCGGCGGGTGAATCGGGGGTGGGGTTAAAGAGGCTCATGCCTGCATCCATCATCGCGCAGATGCGAGCGGCGCAGCGATGGGAGCGAACTAAACGTCGGAGCGGCCGATGCCGGCGATCTTTGGATGGCGATGGAGCAGGACCAGGGAACCGACGAGAATCAGGACCATGACGGCCAGCAAAGCCAGTTCCTCGATGGATTGGCGGAAGTCTGCGTTTGCGGGGGTGGCGGCGCGAGAAATCTGCGCAGTCAGGACGAGGATTTTGCGCACGATGGCGATGAGGGCGACCACAAGGAATGGCTCGGCGACGAGAGCGTGCTCGCGGAATGAAACCTGGACGGTGTACAGCAACTCGATGATCAGCAGGATGAGAAGCACCTGATCGAGGAGGTTGATGATCTGCCCGGAGAGAGCGCGGTGCGCCACGGCCAGCACGAAATTGCGGATCGTCAAAAACAGCAGGCAGAGCGCGGTGGAGGCGAGGATAAGCCCCAGACCGGCGTAAACGATGTCCTCAATGAGCGTGAGCCCGGAGGTAACAAAGGTCCGGGTGCGGTTGGGCGGGAGGGGCTGAGTGCTGGTCGCCATGGGTCGGTGTGCGTTCTGTAGTGATTATGGACCGGTTAGAGGAAAGCGGGGCAGACATTTCCGGCGCAATCCGGTCTGGCGCAATCCGGTCTGGCGCAATCGAGCCTGGTCACTGGGCCTTGAGGGAGCGTTGCCGGGCGGCCTCATAGAGGAGGATGGAGGCGGCGACGGCGGCGTTGAGGCTTTCGACGGGGCCGGGCGTGGGGATGGCGAGGCAGGCGTCGGCGCGATCGAGGAGATCCTGGGAGAGGCCGCTGCCTTCGTTGCCGATGAGGATGGCTACGGGGCGGGTGAGGTCATAGCGGGAGCACGGGATGGCGTCCGGATGGCCGGCGACGGGGACGGCGGCAAGAATGGCGATGTTGCGTTCGGCGAGGGC
>DAHVZZ010000241.1:0-9575 GCA_027323785.1 Acidobacterium sp.
CTGCTGCCGCTGATCCGCAAATCCGCGGCGGGACGCATCGTGAACCTTTCGAGCATTCTCGGCTCGCTCACGCTCCACGCGACGCCCGGTTCGCCGATCTACGAGGCGAAATCGTTCGCCTACAACGCTTCCAAGGCGGCGCTCAATGCTTTCACCATCCATCTGGCGCACGAGCTGCGGGACACGTCGATCAAGGTCAACTCCGCGCATCCGGGGTGGGTGAAGACCGATATGGGGACGGAGGCCGCGCCGATGGAAATTCCGGACGGAGCGAAAACCGGCGTTCGGCTGGCGACGCTGCCGGCCGACGGTCCCACGGGCGGATACTTCCACATGAATGAGACGCTTCCCTGGTAAGGCGAAGCTGAAGCCGCAGGCCAGCGGATTTCAGTGCAGCATTTCAGGGGGATTCCGGTGAAAGCGGCCGTCGATGGGCTGGCGTCCGCTGTAGCCGTCTTCGATCCGATGCCAGAAGGCGATGCGTGGCTCGCCTCGTTTCCAGCAGAGGAGGACGGTTTCGCCGTCGAGGACGCAGGGGAAGTCGAGCAGGCCGATTTCGAGGTCCTTGATCTGGACGCCGATGGAGTCGATTTCCTGGAGGGAATCTTTGGCGCGCTGGATGAGGGCGGCCATGGTGAGCTTGCGCTTTTTGACCACCGCCAAATCGACCGAGACACCGCCGCTGAGGAAGATGCGATGGGCAAGGTCGGACTGCTGCTCTTCGAGGTCGCCGAGCGCCTGTTTGGCCTCCAGAGCACGGTCGAGGAGCTTCTCAACGACGGGGAGCAGGGCCTGAGCTTCGTCGAGCGTGAAGGTCTTCATGAGATATCCGTATGCTACACGCGAATTTCGAGCATGCGGTCCAGCGCGACGCGAGCCCAGTATTTCACCCCGTCGCGCACCTGGATGCGATTGACGACGCGGCCTTCGACGAGATTTTCCAGCGCCCAGGCGAGGTGCTGCGGGCTGATGCGATACATGGTCGTGCAGAGGCAGCCGGTCTCATCGAGGGTGACGATGTGCTTGCCCTGCGGGGCGAACTCCTTTGCCAGGCGGTTGACGAGGTGGATTTCGGTGCCGATGGCGAAGCTGGAACCCGCGGGAGCGTCCTGAACGATTTTGATGAGGCGTTCGGTGGAGCCGAGCGCATCGGCCTTCTCGCAGACTTCGATCCGGCACTCGGGATGGACGATGACCTGGATGCCGGGATATCGGGCGCGAACCTTGTCCACGTGTTCGGGCAGGAAGCGCTGATGCACCGAGCAGTGGCCCTTCCAGAGAATGATGCGGGCGTCGCGCAGGCGCTCCGGGGTGAGGCCGCCGCCGAGCTGCCAGGGGTCGTAAACGGCCATTTCGGCGCGGGGAATGCCCATGGCGGCGCCGGTGTTGCGGCCGAGGTGCTGATCGGGGAGGAAGAGGATCTTCTTTGCGCGGGCAAAGGCCCACTCGAAGGCGCCGCGGGCATTGGAAGAGGTGCAGACGAGGCCGCCGCGCTCGCCGCAGAAGGCCTTGATGGCGGCGGAGGAATTCATGTAGGTGAGGGGCAGGATATCGTCCGGGCTGATGCCGGCGGCCAGCAGCGTGTCCCAGCATTCCTCGACCTGGCCGATCTCGGCCATGTCCGCCATGGAGCAGCCGGCGTTGAGGTCGGGCAGAATAACCTGCTGGCCTTCATGCGCGAGGACGTCGGCGCTTTCCGCCATGAAGTGCACGCCGCAGAAGACGATGTACTTTGCGCCGGTTTCCGAGGCAGCTTTGGAAAGCTTGTAGGAGTCGCCGGTGAAGTCCGCGAAGCGGATCACCTCGTCGCGCTGGTAGTGATGGCCGAGGAGGATGGTGGTTTCGCCGAGCGTGCGGCGGGCAGCCGCGATGCGCTCATCCATGCTGTGGTCGGGGAGAGCCAGGTAGTTGTCGAGCGAACAACTGGCGGCCTCCGCAGCCACGGGTTCCACAACTTCTTCCAGAATATTCAAACTACGCCGCCTTCAGTCCCATCGGGGATGCCCACGCTGGGACGGGGATGTTGAAAGCAAGTCCAGGGAGTGCAGTCAGCTCGCTGCGACCACCGGGGTGGTCTGCCCAGCTGACGGGGATGTTGCACCCTCAGCCTTTCTTTTTTAGACGCGCCGGACTCGGGTTTGTCGCAGAATTGCGAGCCCGCAAGAGCGAGTCTATGCCACTAGTTTAATACACCTGTAACGGCAGGTTCGCCGATGGAAGCGCCGGGCTGCCAGCGGGTCTCGGCAGCATCCTCGGTGTACCAGTCGTCGCGGGTGAGCGGCAGTCCGCTGTTGCCTTTGTCGGGGCGGCTGAGCAGCACCTGATAGACGCCGATATCTCCGCGGCGAAAGGCGGCCGAGCAACCGGCCATGTAGAGCAGCCAGATACGGTAGGTTTCCTCGGAGACGTGCTGGCGGAGGGTTGATTTGGCGGCGCGAAGTCCCTCGACCCAGCAGCGGAGGGTTCGGGCATAGTGCTCGCGGAGGTTTTCGACGTCGCGCACTTCGAAACCGGCGGATTCGGCGGCGCCGACGGTCTCCGTCAGAGTGGTCAGCGCGCCATCCGGGAAGACGTATTTGGAGATGAAGGAGTCGTTGCCGCGTGGCGTGGAGAGAGCCGAGCGCGCGATGGCGTGATTGAGGAAAACTCCGCCGGGACGCAGCCGCCGGTGGACGATGGAGAAATAGGCCGGCAGATTTTTCAGGCCCACGTGCTCCGACATGCCTACGCTGGCGATTTTGTCGAAGGCAACGGTGGCCGAATCCAGCTCGCGGTAGTCCTGAAGGCTGACCCTGCAGCGGCCGTGCAGGGAATGCTCGGCGATGCGCTGGCCGGCGACCTGGGCCTGGATCTGGCTGAGGGTGATGCCGTGGGCGTCGGCGCCGTATTGGGCGGAAGCCTGGAGGACGAGGCTGCCCCAGCCGCAGCCGACGTCGAGGAAGCGCTCGCCCGGGCGCAGGCGCAGCTTGCGGCAGATATGGTCGAGCTTCCGGGTCTGGGCGATGTCGAGCGAGTCGTCCGGATGGCGGAAATAGGCACAGGAGTAGACGAGCGTGGGACCCAGCCACGGCCGGTAGAATTCGACAGGCTGGTCGTAGTGGTAGGCAATGGAGGCGCGGTCGCGGCCGCGGGAGTGGATGGGGCCGTGAAGCACAGCGTGGGCCATGGCGCCAAGAGCCTGAAAGGCGCGGTCCCGAAGCGGAAGGGGCCTCATCAGGACATGCTGGGCCATCTCAAAGACGGAGAAGATGTCGCCCTCAAGGTCAATGTCCCTGTGGATAAAGGCTTCACCAAGTGCGACCTGGCTGGGATCGAGCATGAGCAGGGTGAGAGCCTTTGGCGAGGAAAACACAATGGTGCAGGCCGGAGTGACCGCGGCCGAAGACCGCCAGGTCCAGCCATCCCAGAGGCGAATGGCAAAGGAAGGCCCGCTGTAATCGCTGAACAGAGCCCCCAGAGTTCTGGAGGCGCTTGCCTGCAAAGAATCGTTCATTGGCGTGCTCCTGGAAAATTCGCCGCGAATTGCGTGGGCGGCGCGGGGCCCCGGTGGAAGATTCTTCCGCGCAACAGTATGCGGCTGTTGCGGCAATGCCTGCAAAGGGATGCCGGTTTTCGGCTTCCCGTTGCGCCTGTGCCTCGATGGAGCTAACCAGTTCCGTTTGCTGCCGGGTGCGCGGCAGGGGCACAGGTAATTTGGTGGCCGTTAATCCCGGCGGGTATCATTAAAAAACATCCATGCACTTCGGCGACTCCATTTTCATCTTCCTTTTGGCGCTGGTGCTGTTCGGACCGAAGAAGCTGCCGGAAATCGGAAGACAAGCCGGCAAGCTGCTCGCCGAATTTCGCCGCGCCAGCAACGAGTTCAAGTTTCAGATTCAGGAAGAGCTGCGGAACATGGAAGAGGAAGAGCGGCGGAAGAAGCTGGCTGAGTACGATGCGCAGCACGGGAGGATACCGATTCCGGAAGAGGACGCCGAACCATCGATTCTGCCGCCGGTGCAGGCGATGCCGGCGGTTCCGGAGGATCCATACGCGATGCGGATTTTACCGGAGGCGGCGGAAATGGACGCTCCTTTCCGCGATGGAACGAGCAGCGAGGTTCCGGAGGAATCCGAGGCGGCGGATTTGGCGCGGGCCGATGGCGCAGCGCAGGCCAGCGAGACCCTCGAAAGCGGAATGCCGGAAGCAGCGGAGCCCGCGGCCGCCGCGGAATCCATCACATCGGCTGTGCCAACAGTGATCCCGGCCGAAAACCCGGTAAAGGAGATTCCTGTTCAGGAAGCCGCACATGCCTCGCACCATGGCTGAGGAAGAGAACAAAGAGGATCTGGTCGACCGGGCACGGGCGGCGCTGAACGAGCGCGCCGAACTGCCGGGAATGAGCCTGATGGAACACCTGCAGGAACTGCGCCGGAGAATTATTCATTCGGCGCTGTACCTGATTGGCGGATTTTTTATTGCGTGGGGCTTCCACGACCGAATTTACGGGTTCATGGAGAAGCCGGTGAAGCTGGCGCTGCTGGCGCATCACCTGCCGCCGCACCTGAATTATCTGAATCCGATCGACGGATTCAACATGTACCTGGAAATCAGTCTGATGGCCGGGTGCATTCTTGCGTCGCCATTCATTCTTTACCAGCTGTGGCTGTTTATTTCGCCGGGGCTGTACCGCAACGAGAAGAAGTGTGTGCTGCCGTTCATGTGCGCGGCGGTGTCTCTGTTTTTGGCGGGAGCCTACTTCGGATATCACTGGGTGTTTCCGGGAGCGCTGAACTTCCTGTTCACGTTCAACAAGGATTTCAACCCGATGATCGAGATCAACGAATATACGAGCCTCTTTCTCACGGTGATTCTGGGCCTCGGCATCACGTTCGAACTGCCGATTGTGATCATGTTCCTGTCCCTGTTCGGGATTGTGAGTCCGAAATTTCTGTGGAAGAACCTGCGCTACGCGATCCTGGCGATCTTTGTTATCGCGGCGATCATCACACCGACGCCCGACGTGGTGACGATGTGTGTATTCGCCACGCCCATGCTGGGACTGTACCTGGCCAGCATCGGGGTTTCGTGGTTCGTGCATCCGGTGACGCGGAAGAAGCGCAAAGCAAAGGCGAATGCATGAGAATGATGCGGTGGGTTGCGATGCTGGCGGTGGCCGCGTGCTGCGGCGGCGCCCGGGCAGAGAAGACGGCGTATTCCCAGTTGCCCCGGTTTGACGGAGCAAAGGCGCTCGAATACACGACGCAGTTTGTGAACTTCGCCGGGCCGCGCTGGATTGGCAGCCCCGGCCATGCGCGCGCCGAGGAGTTCATCAAAGAGCACTTCAAACACGACGATCTGGTGGAGGACACGTTCACGACCGGGACGCCAGCCGGCCCGATGACAATGCACAATTTCGTCGTGAAATTCCCGGGGAAGAAGAACGGGATCATCGTTCTGATTTCGCACTACGACACGAATTACCCGCTGCGGCATATTCACTACGTGGGAGCGAACGACGGCGGATCGACGACCGGACTGCTGATCGAGATGGCCAACTACCTGCGCGGCAGACCGAACAACGGCTACAGCGTATGGCTGGTCTTCACCGATGGCGAGCAAGCGATCCAGCACTGGACCAACAAGGATTCAACGTACGGCGCGAAGCATCTGGCGGCGATGTGGCAGGCCGACGGGACACTGAAGCGGATCAAGGCGCTGATTGTGTGCGACATGCTGGGCGACAAGGACCTGGGCATCGAGCGAGACCTGAATTCGACGCCGTGGCTGGAGCACCTGATCTACCAGGCTGCGTCGCAGTACGGGTGGCAGTCGTTCTTCTTCCAGACGAGGGCGTACATTGGCGACGACCATACTCCCTTCCTGAAACGAGGCGTGCCCTGCGCGGACATGATCGATCTGGACTACGGGTACGACAATTCCTACTGGCACACGGCGCAGGACACGCTGGACAAGCTGAGCGCGCAGAGCCTGACGATCTCCGGCGACACGCTGCGGGAAACCATCCGGCTGCTCGACGAAAAGTAGGGCAGGAGCGATAAGCTAACGGCAATGGCCCTGGACCGGCTCTTCTTCTTTGTCATGATTGCCGTGCTGCTTACGGTGGACCTGCTGGTGCTGCAGCGCGGGCGGGGAGCGGCTTCGGCGCGCCGAGCCTGGGTGTGGACGATGGTGCTGGCCGTGCTGGCGATCGGGTACTCGCTGTGGATTGGCCATGTGAGCGGCAGGCAGCCGGCGGTGGAATTCATCACGGGCTATCTGATCGAGTTTTCGCTCAGCGTCGACAATCTGTTCGTGTTTCTTCTGATTTTCCGAGCGCTGCATCTGAATGCCGCGCAGCAGCACCGCGTTCTGCTGTGGGGAGTGCTGGGCGCGATTGTGATGCGGGGACTGCTGATCGTTGCCGGGACCACACTGCTGGCGCGCTTTACGTGGGTGCACTATGTTTTCGGAGGCATCCTGGCGCTGGCGGCGATTCGGCTGCTGATGCAGAAGCCGGGTGAGGAAACGGTGAAGGGTCCGGCGGCCTGGGTCCAGAGATTCTCGCTGAGGCAGGCGAGCGGTACGCAGCTGGCGTTTGGATCGCTGCTGCTGGTGATCGCGGCCGTGGAAGCGACGGACCTGATGTTCGCCGTGGACTCGATTCCGGCGGTGCTGGCGGTCACGCGCGACCCGTGGATCGCATTTTCGTCGAATATATTGGCGGTGCTGGGGCTGCGGTCGCTGTATTTCGCGTTGGCGTCGATGCTGGACAGCTTCCGGCTGCTGCACTACGGGCTGGGATGCATCCTGGGATTCGTGGCGTTCAAGATGCTGGCGGCGAACTGGGTGGAAATATCAGCGCTGTGGTCGCTGGCAGTGATTCTGGCGATTCTGGGGCTGTTTCTGGCGCTCAGCAAGATGCTTCCGGCCACAACGGCTCCCTCTGCCCGTTCCTGATGCATTCGGGCTGAGCGCACGGATGCGGCATCGGGGCCGCTAAAACTCGCGAAATTCGACATCGCAGGCTTTTTCGATCACCGAATGCCTGCGAAAGCGGACCTCGTCGCGCCTGGGGAAATCGTTGCGGTAGTGGGCGCCGCGGCTTTCTTCGCGAGCGAGGGCGGAGCGGACGATGAGCTCGCCCAGCGTGTGGAGATTGCGCAGTTCGATGCTGGCGCGGCCCAAATCGCGAGGAATGGAGGGAGCGAGGGCGCGCAGTTCGTCGCGCGCGGCGAGCAGCCCCTCGGCATCGCGGAGCAGGCCGGCTTTCTCCCACATGGTGCGCTGGAGTTGCTGACAGAGGGCGGATGAGGCCGGCGCCGACTGAACCTGGGATTCGGATGGGGGCTGCTTCCCTGCCCCGCTGGCGCTTCCGGCAAGCGGCTTCTCGTCGCACATCGTCTCGGCGGCGCGGGCTCCGAAGACGAGGCCCTCCAGCAGCGAGTTGCTGGCGAGGCGATTGGCTCCGTGAACGCCGGTGCAGGCGGCTTCTCCGGCGGCGTAGAGGCGCGGCAGCGAGGTGCGACCATGGACGTCAGTGCGGATGCCGCCCATGAGATAGTGCGCGGCGGGACGGACGGGGATGAGGTCGCGGCGGAGATCGAGGCCGTATTCGGCGAGGAATCTGGAGATTCCGGGGAAACGGGCGGCGGGATCGATCCCGGTGACGTGCCGCATGTCGAGATAGACCGGGCCGCCGATGCCTTCGCGGGTGATGGCGCGGGCGACCACGTCGCGCGGAGCGAGTTCGAGCAGGGGATGGTAGCGCTCCATGAATCGCTCGCCGGCAGCATTGCGCAGCCAGGCGCCTTCTCCGCGGATCGCCTCAGAGAGCAGGAAGCGGGGAACGCCGGGCAGGCTGAGCGCCGTGGGGTGGAACTGGTAGAACTCCATGTCGGAGATTTCGGCTCCGGCGCGCCAGGCCATGGCGATACCGTCGCCGGTGGCAACGGCGGGGTTTGTGGTGTCACTGTAAACCTGGCCCGCGCCGCCGCTGGCGAGGAGCACCGCACGGGCGCGCACGAAGCTTAGACCGCCTTCGCGGTCGAGCAGGCCAATGCCGGTGACGGAACCGTCCTCAACCAGCAGCTCGAAGGTGGTGGTCCATTCAAGGAGGGTGATGCCGGGGATGGCCCGGGCATGGTGGAGCAGCGAGCGGCCAATTTCCGCGCCGGTGGCATCGCCGTGGGCGTGCAGGATCCGGTTGCGGCTGTGCGCGCCCTCGCGGGTGAGCATCAGGCGGCCGTCTTCGCGGTCGAACTCCGTGCCCCAGTGGAGCAGCTCTTCGACGCGGAGCGGTCCTTCGCGGACGAGGACCTCGGCGGCGGTGCGATTAACGAGGCCATCGCCGGCATTGACGGTGTCCTCGAGATGCAAGGCCACGTCTTCCTGGCCGCTGATGGCAACGGCGATGCCGCCCTGGGCGTAATGGGTGTTGGATTCGCCCAGGGCTTCCTTGGTGACCACGAGGACGCGAGCGCCATCCTCCGCCAGACCAATTGCCGCACGCAGCCCGGCAATACCGGCGCCCACGATGACAAAGTCACTGCTCCGCACTTCGGCCATGAAACTTCAGGCTATCGCATTTCGTAACCGTGCGGGTGAAAGATGACACGCGATTCTTACAGCGTGAAATACACCCCGAGCATGGGCTCCGCCGTCTGAGCGAAAGCATTCGTGGAGGTGTAAAGCCGGGAGAGTTCGGGCGCCTTATAGAGATTGCCGCGGTACTGCAGGCGCAGGCCGATATGAGGCAGGAAGCCCCAGTCCAGGCCAGCTCCGTAGACGTAGACGGCCCTGGTGGTTGCGCCTCCGCTCTGGCCATTGACCGGCACATCGAAGAGAGCACCCATTCCAAGCACACCGAAGGGGCGGAAGTCGGCGAGGCCGATGGAGGGAATCCAGTCGGCGGTGACCTCGTGGGCGTTGGCCTGAATCGAGTCCGGCGATTGCAGCTGACAGGGGATCAGTCCTGCTGGACAGGCAGCGGGCGTCATGGCCGAGCTGTAGGTCTGATTGGCCCGATTGAAGGAATAGGTGGCTTCAAATCCCAGAATTGGGTTGGAAATATATCGCAACTCCAGCATTCCACCGGCAGAGTTGGAAGGGCTTTGGATGGTGCCGTGTCCCGTGGTGGTTCCGCTGAACGCCCCGTAAGCACTGAGAGCAATGCTTGTCTGGGCGCTGGCAGAGGCCGCAAGGAAGAAGGTAAGGAAAACGGGCGAGAGGAGAGAGGAAAGGCGGGTCTTGCGCATAAATCCTCCTGAATCCGTTGCACTGCGTTTGACGCGGGAGGATGGCTTCAGGTTGCCTTTGGCGGACGCAAGGCCGCGGATCGGGAACTCTGGCCGCAGAGATTGCCGCTGCAAAGGGCTGCGCTCTTCGATAGTCTGGTGTCATCTTGAAATCGACGATTCGCACCATTCCTGTGAAAACTGCTTCGGCGGATTATCCCGTTTATGTGGGACGCGGGCTGTTCGCTCAGATTCCGCGCCGCATCGGCTCTGGGAAATCGGCACGCCGCGTTTTTGTGCTGACCTCGCCGGAGATATGGTCGCTGTGGGGACGGCAGTTCATGGCCGCATTTCCGAAGG
>DAHVZZ010000242.1:0-2736 GCA_027323785.1 Acidobacterium sp.
TGATCCGCATGGTGGACGCGGGCTGGCTGGGCCGCAAATCCGGCCGGGGCTTCTACACCTACGAATAGGCGGGTACCCGCCTGGGCAGTAGCAAGTGCGCTGCGGCCGGATGGCGCCGGGCCTCTCTTCCACACCGGTTGAGCGTATTCTGCTGAATTATGGTGCGGATGACGGTGCTGGCCAGCGGTTCAAAGGGCAACAGCACCATTGTCGCCAGCACCTCCACGCGCATTCTGGTGGATGCCGGACTTTCCTGCCGCGAGCTGATGAAGCGCATGAAGCTGGCGGGCGAGGATCCGGCGTCTCTGGATGCGATTGTGATCACCCATGAGCACCAGGATCACGTTCAGGGTCTTGCGGTTACGGCGCGCAAGCTGGGGATTCCCGTTTACATCACGGAGCCGACCCACCGCGCGTGGGTTCGCTGGATGAATCCGCGGCGCCGGGTCACCTATGCCGAGTGGCTGGAGCAGTGGAAGGCCCGCCGCACCCAGGAAGATGCTGCCGATTCGCCACCCGCGATGGAGGAGGCGGCGGCGGTCGAAGAGGCTGCCGCCGAGGCAACGCGGGATCCGGCCACCCTGCCCGCGGTCGAGTATTTCTGCTCGGGCGAGGGTTTTCGCATCGGCGATATGGCTGTAACGCCGTTTACGATCCCTCACGATGCCATTGATCCTGTTGGGTTTGTCTTCGAGAGCGAAGGAATACGGATTGGGCTGGCGACGGACCTGGGCTATATGCCATCCAATCTGCATATGCACCTTCGCGGCTGCGACATCCTGATGCTGGAATCGAACCACGACGTGGACATGCTTCGAGACGGACCGTATCCCTGGTCCGTCAAACAGCGTGTCATGTCCCGCGTGGGGCATCTGTCCAACGATGCGGCAGCGGAGTTTCTGCAGCACAGCTACGACGGCCATGCGGCCTATGTGGTGCTGGCGCACCTTTCGGAGAGCAACAATCTTCCGGAGCTGGCGCGAATTTCGGCGGAGCGCGCTTTGCGGGACAAAATGAGCCTTTTGGCGAATCGCCTGTTGCTGGCCGAGCAAAGCTCGCCGCTGCAGCCGATTGTGGTTGGATAGAAAGTGGCTATAATGTTAAAAGGCCGCTCCGTTTCCTTATTTCTTCTCCCCGGCAGGTGTTAGACGGACGGAAACCGGGGCAAACGAAAAGTGGGGACCTGAACGATGAGCAAATGTACCGATTCTGTCGTCGGGGACATACTTTCGAGCTGGCGATACGACATTTCCGGAATCTCACCGGAGATGCGCACCGATTACGAGGAACATCTCGCGAGCTGCGAGCATTGCCACGCGCGGCAACGGATGCACCGCGCCATCGACGTTACCCTGATCACCCTGAGCACCATTTCAATCGTCGTATTTCTTCTGGCTCTGGCCGTCATCCACCATATTGAGCCGCTGCGGACAGCCGCGGTCATTATGCATATTGAGCACACCCAGCTGGTGCTGACGCTGCAGGCGGCGGCTATCCTGGGACTGCTGGTCTCGCTGGTGGCGTGGATTCTGGTGGCCATTGCGACGCCCGCGCCGGTGTATCTGACGGGAGTGGCCCTGGAGCAGGCTCGCGTGCTTCAGGACAGGATTCCGGAGGAGCTGCGCAACCGCCTTCGGGCCTGACCAGCTGATTCCGCCGTCGGCCAAGCCTCCCGCTTTGGGAGGCTTTGCTGCTGATAGCCGCTGTACGCCCCTCCGATTAGCATTCCTTTACCTGTGACAGGGATCATTTACTATACGCAGAGGAATCCTACTCGGAACACATGCCATGAAAAAAACCATCCTCCTGACCGGAGGCGCCGGATTCATCGGCTCTAATTTCGCTCTCACCTGGCTGAAGAGCGTTGGCTCTCAAGTTGTTAACCTGGACCTTCTCACTTATGCGGGAAATCCGGCGAACCTCGACGAGCTGCGCGACGATCCGCGGCATACGCTGGTCCGTGGCGATATTTGCGATGCCGAGCTGGTGGCTTCGCTGCTGCGCGAGCACCAGCCGAGCGCGATCGTCCACTTTGCCGCCGAAAGCCATGTGGACCGCTCCATTGTGGCCCCGGATGCGTTCATCCGCACCAACGTCCACGGGACGTTCACTCTGCTGGAGCAGGCGAAGGCTTACTGGCTGGGGCTGGACGAGAACGACCGCCGCGCATTCCGCTTTCTCCATGTTTCGACCGACGAAGTCTACGGCACCCTCGGCCCCGACGATCCCGCCTTCTCGGAGACGACGGCATACGCGCCCAACAGTCCGTATTCCGCCTCCAAGGCCGGCTCCGATCACCTGGTTCGCGCCTATCACCACACCTTCGGCCTGCCGGTGCTGACCACGAACTGTTCCAACAATTACGGTCCGTTCCAGTTCCCGGAGAAGCTCATCCCGCTGATGATCCTGCACGCGCTGGAAAGCCGACCCCTGCCGGTCTACGGAGACGGCAGCAACGTCCGCGACTGGCTCTTCGTCGAGGATCACTGCTCGGCGATCCGCGCCGTGCTCGAACGCGGCCACCCGGGCGAGACCTACAACATCGGCGGAAACAGCGAAAGAAAGAACCTTGACGTCGTCACAGCCATCTGCGACCTGGTGGATGAGCTGCGCCCCGACCCCGTCGCCGGAGCGCGCCGGCGGCTGATCACCTTCGTCAAGGACCGCCCCGGCCACGATCAGCGCTACGCTATTGACGCCTCCCGGGTCGCCCGCGAACTTGGCTGGACCCCGGCC
>DAHVZZ010000250.1:0-2810 GCA_027323785.1 Acidobacterium sp.
GTGAATCGCATGATCGCCGCCAACATGGAAGGCGTGGAGTTTATTGCGGCGAATACCGACCGGCAGGCGCTGCAGCTCTCGCAGGCTCCGGTGAAACTGCAGCTGGGCGTGAAGCTGACGTCGGGGCTGGGGGCGGGCGCGAATCCGGATGTGGGCCGGCGCGCGGCGCTGGAGGACTCGGAGAAGATCATCGAGTCGCTGGAAGGCGCGGATATGGTGTTCGTGACAGCCGGGCTGGGCGGCGGAACGGGCACGGGCGCGGCGCCGGTGATTGCGTCGCTGGCGAGCGAGATGGGCGCGCTGACTGTGGCGGTGGTGACGCGGCCGTTCGGGTTCGAGGGCAAGCGGCGGATGATCCAGGCGGAGCGCGGGATGCAGGAGCTGCTGGAGAGCGTGGACACGATGATCGTGATTCCGAACGAGAAGCTGCTGGCGGTGGCGAAGGACGCCGGCTTCTTCGAGTCGTTCCGGATCGCGGACGATGTGCTGCGGCAGGGCGTGCAGGGGATTTCCGACATCATCACCATTCCCGGGATCATCAATCGCGATTTCGCGGACGTGAAGACGACGATGGCGGGAATGGGTTACGCGGTGATGGGCACGGCGGTACGCAGCGGCGAGAACCGCGCGATTGAGGCGGCGCAGGCGGCCATGGCCTCACCGCTGCTGGAAGCGGGAGCGATCGACGGAGCGCGGGGCATCCTGATCAACATTTCCGGGTCGAGCACGCTGAAGCTGAGCGAGGTGAACGCGGCCTCGACGCTGATTCAGAACGCGGCGCACGAGGATGCGAACATTATTTTCGGAGCGGTGCTGAACGAGGCGATGGGCGACGACGTGAAGATCACGGTGATCGCGACGGGCTTCCGGCAGGGCTCAGAGGAACGTCGGGAGCAGATGCTGAACGCGATGACTCGGCAGGAACCGGCGCGGATCGAGATCAATCCGGGAATGCCGCGCTTTGCCAGCGAAGAAGAAGACGAGCGGGGACGGTATGTACCGCAGGCGATGGCCGCGGAGGTTGCCGCGCCGGTGGTTCAGCGGGAGCCGGCGCAGCATTTCCGGGAGCCGGAGCCGGCGTATCGGGAAGAGGTGTACCGCGGGGAGGCTTATGCGGAGCCGGAAGCGGCGGGAGTGACGGTGGCGCAGGAGCCGGTGCAGCCGCAGATGTTCGGGGTGAGTTTCGACGAGCAGCCGGCGGAGGATCTGGAGATTCCGGCGTTTCTGCGCAAGGGCGGCCTGTAGACAGTTCCCGAATGGAGTAACGAGGGGGTTCCGGATTGGCTTCCGGAACCCCCTCGTGCTTTTGAGCGGCGGTGGCGGGAGAAGCGGTTGCGAAGGGCGAGTCATGTCCGGGCGGTAACCAGAGTAAGGGCTCGCGGGCGATATTCCTGACCGCGCGGAGGAGAACTGCGGGAGGATGAGCAGAGGGATGGGGACTCCGATGAGGCGCATTCTCCTTTTCCTGCTCGCTTTCCTGCTCGCGCCAGGACTGGCGGCGCCAGTTCCGGGGTTCGCGGCGACCACGACGACGCACAAGAGCACGCATCAGCAGCAGGCGCATCAGCAGAAGGCCAAACACAGGGCGCAGAAGCGAGTGGTGAAGAAGCATTCCGCAATGCGGAAGCGCACGGCGCGGAGGGGTGTCGTTCGCGGGCATGTGGTGGGGAAGCGGAGTTCGGCCGCTGCCCGCAGGCATGTGGTGCGGGCGCATGTGGTGCGGCGCGCGCGGTACCGCCGCAGGTATTACGAGCGGTTTACGGCGAAGTCGTTCGCGACGCGGGATCTGACGGCCGGGGATGTTACGGGAGGCGAGGATCCGCTGGTGCGGCAGGCGGCGATCGACGCGCTGGGGCGGATGAACGGGACGGTGGTGGCGATCGATCCTTCGGACGGGCGGATTCTGGCGATGGTGAACCAGAAGCTGGCGCTCTCCGGCGGGGCGGAGCCGTGCTCGACGATCAAGATTTCGGTGGCGCTGGCGGCGCTGGAAGAAGGGATTATCACGAGGGACAAGCGGGTGCAGCTGGGGCGGCACTACGCAGTGAATCTGACCGAAGCGCTGGCGCACTCGAACAATTTGTATTTTGAGACGGTGGGACGGCGGCTGGGATTCCGGCGGCTGCACCAGTACGAGAAGGAGTTTGGGCTGGGCGAGCTGGCGGGTTGGAATATTCGGGGCGAGCAGCCGGGGGTGTATCCCGATCGTGCGATCCCGGAGCGGAAGGGCGGAGTGGGGCGGATGTGCTCGTTCGGCGAGGGGGTGGCGATGACGCCGCTGCAGCTGGGGGCGCTGGTGGCGGCGGTGGCCAACGGGGGCACGCTCTATTATCTGCAGCATCCGACGAAGCCGGAGGAGTTGCTGAACTTCAGGCCGCGGGTGAAGCGGAGGCTGAATATCGCGCGCATTCTGCCGGAGCTGCAGCCGGGGATGGAAGCGGTGGTGCGGTACGGGACGGCGCGGTCGCTGCGGGAGAATTTCCGGGCGTTTCCGGTGATGGGGAAGACGGGAACCTGCTCGGACGAGGGCACGCGGTTTGGTTGGTTCGCCTCGTATGCGGACACGCGGTACGGGCGTGTTGCGACGGTTGTTTTTCTGGAGGGCGGGCGGCCGACGTTTGGGCCGAAAGCGGCCGAGCTGACGGGGATCTTCTACCGGGATTTGTATCAGGGCAGCTATTTCGGGGCGGAAGCGCCGCAGGAGGCGATGTCGCCGGCGAATTCGGCAACCGCCGCAGCGCAGCCTTAACACACGGATGAACGCGGAAGGCGGGGTCAGGCGGCCGGGCGGCGGCGGACGCGGAGGGACT
>DAHVZZ010000265.1:0-3663 GCA_027323785.1 Acidobacterium sp.
TCGGTCGATTTCAAGAATCAAATGCGAAAGGGCGAGGTGCATGAGCTTTATCCACAACGGTGGCCTCGATCTGGGGACAAACTACTCCCGCCGAATACTGCTGAATACTCAGACTCAATTGTGCAGAGGATAGAAAAGCGCAAGGAGCAACTTCGCGCCAACCTAGAAAATCCGGGAGAACACTACCCTACTGACCAAGTCCGGTCTGTGTTGAAATACTGGAAATCTAAAACTGGCTTTGATCTCTATGGTTAAACGAGAGGTGTTATGCCCCCTCTGGGTCTGATTGCCGGTAACGGACGCTTCCCTTTTCTGCTGCTCGATGCGGCGCGCGCGCACGGCGCCGAAGTAGTGGTGGCGGCGATCAGGGAGGAGACCGATCCGGAGATGGACGCTCGGGCGGCGGCCGATCCGGGAATTCGCGTGCACTGGCTGTCGCTGGGGGAGCTGTCGCGGCTGATTGAGACCTTCCAGCGCGAGGGCGTTTCGCAGGCGGTGATGGCGGGCCAGGTAAAGCACAAGCAAATATTTTCCAGCATTCGCCCGGACTGGCGGCTGGCGAAGCTGCTGCTGTCGCTGCGCACGCGCAACACGGACATGCTGCTGGGCGCGGTGGCGAAGGTGCTGGGCGACGAGGGGATCGAGCTGATCCCGTCCACCTCGTACCTGGAACCGCTGCTGGCGCAGGCGGGCGTGCTAACGGCCCGGCAGCCCAACGAGCAGGAGCAGCGCGACATCGAATACGGCCTGCAGGTGGCGCGGGGACTGGCGGCGTTCGATCTGGGGCAGACGGTGGTGATTGCCGCACAGGCATGCGTGGCGGTGGAGGCGATGGAAGGCACGGACGCGACCATTGAACGAGCCGGCGCGCTGATGCGGTCGCTGGGCGAGCCGGCCTCCACGCTGGAGCGCAGCCTGACGGTGGTGAAGGTGGCGAAACCGAAGCAGGATATGCGCTTCGATGTACCGGTGATCGGCATCCGCACCATCCGTACGATGCGGGAAGCGGGCGCAACCTGCCTGGCAGTGGAAGCCGGGCGGACCCTCCTGTTCGACCGGAGCGCGCTGCGGGACGAGGCCGACGCTGCTGGAATTGCGGTGACTGCCGTCGAACGCTTGTAGCGGAGTTGCGGGGAATCATGGGTGGCGCTTCGGCCTGAAAACCAGCTATTGTGAAGGGCTCACGTGCATCGAACCTGGGTTCCGGCAGGAAATGAGGAGATTCGTGCATGTCTGAAATTGCTGTGATTGCACTTTCCGTCGCGGCGCTTGTGGCGATTGCCGCATTCGCCGTCGCCCGCAGACCTGGCGCCACTCTCTCGAACGCGGCGATGCCACGGATCGGCGGAACCGCACCCGGCTTCACTCTGCGCAATGAGGACGACCAGCCCGTTAGCCTTGATCAACATCGCGGCAGGTGGGTTGTTCTGTACTTTTACCCGAAAGACAGGACAACCGGCTGCACGATCGAAGCTCACAACTTCCAGCGAGATCTGCCGCAATATGAGGCTCTGAACGCAGTCGTTCTCGGGGTCAGCCTGGATTCGGCAGCCAGCCACCGGAACTTCTGCGATAAGGACTCGCTGCAGTTCACGCTGCTTTCCGACTCCGGCAAGGATGTTGCGCGAGCGTACGGTTCCCTGCTCCAGTTCGGCAAATGGGGCATCACCAAACGGAACACGTTCCTGATCGATCCGGATGGCAAGATCGCGCAGGTGTGGACAAAGGTAAATCCGCTGGTTCACTCGAAGCAGGTGCTGGCTGAGATCGCGGAGCGGCAGCAAAAAAGAGCCTGACATCTCCGCTGCTGAAGCACGATGCCGAATCGAAGGTAGGATGCCGGGCTGCCGGAGGCTGCCTGTCGATGAGAGAAGCGGCAAATGGCGCCGAATTTGCGAGGATGGGAGCAAACCCGGATAACCGGCCGGCTCAGCAGCTATTCTCAGAGCCAGGAGAGACGATGGCACAGAGTGATCCCAAAGAGCGGCGGCATGCATCCACCGGAGCCGCAACACCGGCATTACCCGAGCCGAGCTACGCGGAGCGCGTGCGCACGCTGCTGCAACTGGCTCCGGTGGCGGTTCTGTCGACCGTCTCGCACCGGCAGGAAGGCTATCCATTCGGTTCGCTGATGCCCTTTGCGCTCGACGAGGCTGGACGGGCGTTGTTTCTCATCAGCAGCATGGCGATGCACACGCAGAATCTGAAGAGCGATCCGCGATGCAGCCTGTTTGTCTTTCAGGAGAGCGGCGATGGCGATCCGCTGGGCGCGGCGCGGGCGACGGTGGTTGGAAAGGCCGAGCCGGTTCCGGAGGGCGAGGTGAGCTCGGTTCGCGAGGCTTACCTGAACCGGCATCCGAACAGCCGCTACTGGGTTGATTTCGGAGACTTCAGCTTTTTCCGGCTGGAGCCGGTGGATGTGTATTTTGTGGGCGGCTTTGGGGTGATGGGATGGGTGGACGCGCGCGACTATAGCACGGCCGCGCCCGATCCGCTGGCCGGTGCGGCAGCGGGAATCCTGGAGCATATGAACGCCGACCATGCCGACGCGATGATTGTGCTGGCGCAGAAGCACGCCGGGCTGGAGGCAACAGAAGCAGCGATGACGTCGGTGGATCGGCTGGGCTTCTGGCTGCGGCTGAAGACGGCGGCGGGCATGAAGGGAGCGCGCATCAATTTTCCGCAGGAAGCGCGAACGGCGGAAGAGGTGCGCGCGGCACTGGTGGGAATGCTGCGGTAGCGCACCTGGGGAAGCGAGTGGCGCCCGGAGGGGGACCTGAACCCCCACGGAGGGTAAGAAAGAATGACGTACTCCTGCTGTCTCCTGACGGTTTTACTCTGTCATCGCTGCTCCGCGCGCAGCGAATGTTTTGCACCCTGCTCCCACTCCTGAAGCATGCGATGGCCAATATCTGAAAACTCAGCGTGCTTCTTAACGTAGGCCCGCATCTCGTCAGCCGTAGACATGAGTGCAGCATCCACCTGTTCCAGGATCGCCCTGATCCGTGCAGGCGTACTCCCCATTCGCACTTCACCCAGGCGCTGCAGCTCCCTGGCGCTCGCCCATTTCGTGGTTCCATTCAGGGTCAGCGCCATGCTGTCCTTAGGCAAATAAACAGATGTGGTCACGAGGTCATAGACCGGAGCAAGACGCGCTTCGCCCTGGACGTCCTCATAGACGATGCCGAAGTTTTTGAGGTGCGCGTCGCCATTGCGCAAGGCGCAGTTGATGACGATGAGCGTAAACAGTCGCTCCAGGTCTTCGCCAACATGAGATGAATTGGCAAATTCGACGAAGCGCTTCAGGACAGAGGTTTCGTAGCTGCCGCGATATTTCTCATCCGTGCGTCGCGCATTGAGTACGCAAAAGTCCTCAAAGCCCTGATACGTTCCGTCCGCTCGCAAATCAAAGCGGTCAATGACTAGCGCAAGCCCATCCTCGGCCAGCCGATAAGGCGGAACTTCCAGACCACATTTCTCCGCAACCCTGAGGCAGAAATACTCGTTGGCGGCGAGCTGCGGAAATTCATTCTGCTCCCACAACTTCACGATGTGCGTAGCGCCACGATAGCTTTGCGAGAGACGAGTCTTGCTTTTGCTCAAAGCGTTGAAAGCATCCTCATCGCGCACCAGAAATTTAGGCTGTACACCACTAATCCCGGA